>CATMOC010000008.1 GCA_950071955.1 uncultured Mesorhizobium sp.
ACGTAGGCCAGTTCGCCGTTTCGAGCGACAACGACAAGAAAATGCGCCTGCTGCAGGACGTATTCCTCTCGAGCATTCGCAATGCCGGTGTCCAGGTCACGATGTTCCTGATCAATGGCGTCATGCTTCAGGGTCGCGTTGCCGCCTACGACTTGTTCTGCATGCTGCTCGAGCGCGAAGGCTACGTGCAGCTGGCGTACAAGCACGCTGTATCGACTATTCAGCCGGTAACGCCTGTCGATCTGCAGTCGCACGAAGACGAACAGGACTGAGGATGGGGCAGGGGTTCCTGCCCACGGCGATCGAAAGGCACCATTGCAATTTTCGAGGATGATCTGAGCGGCGAAGTCGCGCGCGGAGCACGCGCGCTCGTCGTCTATCCGCAAATGCGCCGAAATTCCGACCTCGATCCCGAGGCGCGGCATTGTCTTGAGGTGGCGATGCAGGGCGGCGCGGGTCTTCGGACCACAGATGCCGTCGGCGACGAGCCCCTGCTCGCCGCGCGCGACGCGTCCCGAGATGGTGGTGGTACCGGAGAGAAGGTTGTCGGCGGCGGGCTGCGCGATGCGCAGGTCGGTCGCCTGGCCGTCGAGGGTCAGATCGAAGGCGCCGGACAGCGGCTTGAGTTCGCCCGTCGCGGTCAGGTTCGCGCCGCCGCCGAGTTCGCGCCCGGCGAGTTCGGAGAACGGCGCGATGCTCGACGCCTCGACGCCGATCCTGCCGTCGAACACGTAGTCGGTGATCTGCCCGGCAGCGGTGAGGGCGAGCGACTTGCCGTCGATCAGGAAGTTTTCCAGGCGGATCGGCGAACCGGCATTCCAGCCGCCGTTGATCGCCAGTTCGATGCGGTCGCCGAGCGCTTCGGCGATGTCCTTGCGCTCCGCGTCGATGCCATTCGCCGCGCCGCCGACGTCAAAGGTGATGCTGCGCGTCTGCGGATCGTTGAGGTTTTGCACCTGCCCGCCCAGATCGAGCGCGACACTGTCGATCGAAAACGAGTCCGAATCGAGCCGCGAGACCGAGACGTCTCCCGACCACTCCCCGCCGGCAGCCTCGCCGAAAGCCAGATTGACCGTGGCTCGCTGGAGCGTCGTCGTTCCCCCGGGCACCGGAAGAACGACCGGTTCGTAGCCGTCCGCGCCGACATTGGCCCGAAGGGTCAGCGACCGGAGGAACCCGTCCGAGCCGGTCTCAGCCGATGCCTGCAATTTAAGTGCCGCGCTGTCGAGTTCGAGCTCCTCGATGGCGACGCCACCGCCGTCCCTGACCGTGCCGTTGACCGTCAGTTCGACATTCTCTCCGAAGAAGGCTCGGTAGGCCGGCGCGACGAGGCGCGCGATCGGACCCTGGATGTCGGCGGCGAAGCTCAAGCCTTGCGAACCGCGATCGAGTTGCGTCGTCCCCGTCAACACGCGCTCGCCGTCGGCATCGAGGGTCAGTTGCAGGTCCAGGTCGCCGACCGGGCCTGAGCCCGTCAGGGAGAGCGCCACGGGCGGGCGGCCCTCGATGTTCAACAGGTTGGCAACGATGCCGTCCGCCGGTTCGTCGAGTGCTAGGTCGACGTTCAGGACCTCCGTCTCGTTGGCATAGCTCGCCGTGAGGACCAGAGTGCCTCCGGGACCGTCGAGCCTCTGGGTGTTGAGCGTGGTTTCCAGCGCTCCGTTCTGGAGGCTGAAGCTACCGGTGGCGGCGAGCGACGATTCGAGCCCGAAGACGGGCTGGCCGAAATGCAGGCGCTCGATCTCGAGGTTCTCAAGGATGATGGCAAGCGGCAGTTCGGGAAGCTGGAACGGCTGTGCTTCGGGCTGCGGCAGCCCGCCCTCGGCGGGCACCGGCAGGCGGACGAAATCGATCAGGTCGGCGCGCAACGTCTCGATCTCGAGCCTGCCGCGCAGAAGCGCCGTCCTGTTCCAGTCGATGCCGGCATTCTCGATGCGCAGCCACACGCCCTCGCTGTCGGCCACCGTGATCTCGCGGATGGTCGCTTCGGACGACAGGATGCCCTGGATGCCGCTGATCCGGATCTGGCGGTTTTCCGCCGAGAGCTGGTTCTCGACGAAATCGGTGAAGTAGGAGCGTTCTTCTTCCGGCGTATCCTGCGCGAGCGCCGGCAGGGCGAGAAAGAATGCCAGCAGGGTTATGATGAAACGGGTCAAAACGCCTGTCCTATTCCGACATAGAAGGCGACGTCGGGGTCGCCCGGACGCGGGTCGAGCGGCACGGCGACGTCCAGCCTGATCGGCCCCAGGCCGGTAAGATAGCGCACGCCGGCACCGGCGCCGACACGCACCGCCTCGTCGAATTCGGGGAAGGAATCCGCGCCGACATAGCCGGCGTCCACGAAGCCCACAACGCCGATGCTTTCGGTGACTCTCGCCCTCAACTCCGCCGAGCCCTCGATCAGTGAACGCCCGCCGACGATCTGTCCGCCGGGCACCTCCACGCCGATGTTGCGATAGGCGTAGCCGCGCACCGACCCTCCTCCGCCGGCGAAGAAGAGGCGATCCGGCGCGGTCTCGCTGATCGGCGAGCCGACGAGGCTGCCGACCTTTATCCTGCCGGCCGCGACGAACCGGTTGTCCTCGCCGAAACCGTAATAGGCGCGACCCTCTGCCGTGAGGACAGCGGCCGCGTTGCCGTAGTTGAATTCGTAGAAGGGCTCGGCGGTGACTTCGGCGTAATAGCCTTCCGTCGCGTCGGCCTCGTTGTCGCGGCTGTCGTAGACCAGGCCGCCGAGAACCCCGACGCTGGTGAACTCGCGCTCGCCGTAGACCTGGTCCTCGAATTTGGCGTAGCGGCCGGTGGCAAAAAGGCGCGCCGAGAGTTCCTCAGTGAAGAGATGCGTGAACCCGGCCTGAACCGTGACGCCGGTGCGCGTGTAGGGTTCCAGCACCTCGCGGTCGCCGAACACGGAGGTGACGAAGTCGGTGTCGGGGGTGAAGATGCCGGGGCGGGTGAAGGTGCCGCCCACCCGATAGGTGAACTCCTCGGGATCGACCCCGTTTATTCCCGCGACTTTGGCCTCGAGGCGCAAGCGCTCGGCACGGCCGAAGAGGTTCCGGTGCAGCCAGTAGGTTTCCAAGCCGAGGCCGTCGACGGTCGAATAGGTGCCGCCGACGCCGATGCGGCGCAGCGCACGCTCCTGCACGATGACGCTCATCGGCAGCAGCCCGTCCTCGCCGATCTCCTCGCCCTCCACGATGCGCAGAGAACGGAACACGTCGAGACGCGCGAGGCGAGCGCGCGCGCGCTCGACATCGTCGGGATCGAACTCTTGGCCGGTGGTGAGGTTTGCCATGTAGGCGACGAAGCCGGGGTCCATCCTCTCGGTGCCCTCGACCGACGTCGGGCCGTAGACGGCGCGGCGTCCCGGCTCGACCCTGAGCAGCGCGTCGACGGTGTCGCTGTCGTGCGCGGCCACCACGCGCCGTTCGGCGATCGCGGCCTTGGCATGGCCCTGCTGGCGCCAGGCCTCGACGGCAAGGCGCTCTGCTTTCAGGATAACGCCCGAATTGGCGGGCTCGCCGGCGAGAAAGCCCTCGTCTTCCGGCTGATCCACTTCGTCGCGTCGATTGGTCGCCGGCGGTGCACGGTTCTCGATGCGCGCTTCGTCGAACAGGAAGAGCGGTCCCGGAATGACGAGAACGGTAACGGCGGCCGGGTCGGGCAGTATGGTATCCGGCGGCAGGTCGGCCGCTTGCCGTCCGTCTATGGTGATGGAAATCGAGCCGCCGTAGCGACCCTGTTCATAAAGCGCGGCCAGCAGTCGACGATAGTCGTCGCGCGCTTTGGCGATCAGCCCGGCTTCGCCGGAGGCCGGCTCGTCGCGATCCCCCCAGAGGTTGGACGCAGCCTTGAGTTCGCTCTCGACCTCGCCGCCGGGAACGACAAACTCCACGGTGTACGGCTGCGGCTCGCCGATAACGTCGGCCTGCTCCTCCTGGTCGCGCTCGAAGAATTTCTTGCCGAACAGTTCGAATGCGCGCGCCTGTTCAGCAGCGGTGATCGACAGAGCCGCGACGAGCAACAGGGTCCAAGACGCGGGCCTCCGCGAATTCCGGCAATCATTCAACGCGCTGGATCACTCTCGATTGCGGTGGACCCCTCCCAGGCGGCCCGACCGTCCCACACAAACACGACACCTATCATGTCTTCAAGGCGTTACGAATATTTAAGCGTGACGGAAACCCCTTCGAAAGACACGGAATCGTGTATTCGCCGCGGCGGGGAAGTCCGCGGCATGTGTCAGGAACCTCTGCGTTCGACACACGTTTTACTGATTGGCCTAAAAAATCGATAGACGTCGCGGAAATCGCGATCCGCCTTCGTCGCACCCCTTGAATGCCGGTTGACCTTTGGTAAACCAAAACCGAAGGGGCGTGGCTGCCGGCAAGAGTCCGGCGCATCGATAAGGGGTCAAGAACGTGACAATCTGGAAGGAAAGGATGCGCGCAGCCGTATCCGCAAGCATACTTCTGTCGGCGGTCCTCACCGTGGCCTCTCCCACCACGGCCTGGGCGGAGGACTGGGTGAACGGCTCCTACGGCAGCATGCCGCCGCCCACCGTCCCCCCGAATGGCGGCTATGAAGCGAACGGAGTGCCGCTGTTCGTCTGCCGTGCCGCCGTGAATGGCGGCGTGCATCCGGGCAAGATCCGGAACGGGTTCAACGGCTGCAACATCGGCTATGGCGGGCGCGAGGAAACGGTGGCGTCCTACCAGGTTTTCACCGGCCACGGCCGCTGGACCACAGCCCAGTTCGGCGCGATCCCGCAGGGCATGATCAACGCAGGGTGGGAAGCCAACGGGCAGCCACTCGGCGTTTGCCGGGCGCAATGGAGCGGCGGCGTTCACCCCGGCAAGATCCGCAACGGTTTCAGCGGCTGCAACATCGGTTACGGCGGACGTGAAATCACCGTGAACGTCTACGAAGTCCTGACCTACTGAGCGCAGAAGCCCGGCAAAGGGAATCGGCGCGGCCGACGTGACCGCGCCACCAATGCCGCCAAGGCCGGACCTCGGGAGCGATCCGTGCCCAGCTCGGCGATCTTCCGATGCTGGCCGGCGAGGATGCCGGCCGGCACCAGATGCGCCGTCGTTGCCTGGTTCGTGTTGGCGAAGCCGCTGACGACGCCGATATCGCCCTTCATCATCGCGTCGACCCCCTTGCGGGCGACCATGGCAGGGTCGCCCTGCTTCCGGTCCGCTCTTGTGGTCGTCGTTTTCGCCACGAATCTTCGATCCGGGGGGATGTTCCCTGCGCCCGGGCAGCGATCGTCAGCCGGAACCTTCGCGTCGCTGGCCGATTGATCTTTCGAAGTGGAGCAAATCGTGCCGAATCTCGAGGGAATGCGCATCCTGATCGCGGAGGACGAATACCTCCTCGCCGACGATCTGACCCGGTATTTCGAAGCTTCCGGCGCCAAGGTGCTGGGGCCGGCGCCGACGGTGGAACGGGCGCGGAAGCTCCTCCCGATGGCGCAGGCCGCGATCCTCGATGTCAATCTCAACGGCGAATACGTCTTCCCGCTGGCGGACGAACTGGCACAGCGCGGCGTTCCCTTCGTGTTCTTTACCGCGCACGACGAGGTCGCGCTGCCCGAGCGTTTCCGCTTCGTTTCCAGCCTGACCAAGCCCTCGGGTTGGAGCCAGGTGATAGACGCGCTCATGAACCAGATACGCCGAGGTCCGGGAGGCGAACGCGCCTCGCTCATCCCGTCCCACGACGACGTCGCCGCACTTCTGCCGAAGCTTCGCCTGAGCGCGAGACTGATGCTTCTGGACCCGAGCGCCGCCGACCGGTTGGTCGAGCAGACGCTGGAACAGGCGGTGACGGAAATCGGGGTGAGACCCGCCGGAATTTCCACGGCGAGCTGGCTCAACGCGCTCATGGAAAGGACGCTCGTCAGCCGCGGACGCGACCTGCTCCACTGAGGCGATCAGCCACCGGTTCCGGTGGCCTAGCGTCGTGCTGGAAGGCTACTGCCGATACCGGCGCCCACCAGGATGCCGATGACGATCCCCAGAACAATGTTTTCGAACAGCGAGACACCGAGCACTGCGCCGGCCGCCAAGCCGCCGGCGATGCCCAGAAGCGTGTGCAAATACCTGGTTCCAGGCATGGCTTTCTCCTCGTTTGGAGATTCAATCCAGATATGACGAGGAGGTTCCGACAGCCCCCAACCAGTCTGGCGATTCATTTGCCCGGCGCGGGCTTTCCCGCTAATACCCCGCCGGACCTATCACGATCCGGGATCTGAACCATGACGAGTGACCTCGCCGCCACCGCCGCAGAACAGGCGCGCCTTCTTTCGGCGGCGCTTCCCTACATGCAGCGCTACGAGAACAAGACCGTCGTGGTGAAATACGGCGGCCATGCCATGGGCGACGTCGAACTTGGCCGGGCGTTTGCCCGCGACATCGCGCTGCTCAAGCAGTCCGGTGTCAACCCGATCGTCGTCCACGGAGGCGGTCCGCAGATCGGGGCCATGCTTTCCAAGATGGGTATCGAATCGAAATTCGAGGGCGGCCTGCGGGTGACGGACCGCAAGACGGTCGAGATCGTCGAGATGGTGCTGGCGGGATCGATCAACAAGGAGATCGTGGCGCTGATCAACGCCGAGGGCGAATGGGCGATCGGGCTCTGCGGCAAGGACGGAAACATGGTCTTCGCGGAGAAGGCCAGGAAGACCGTCGTCGATCCGGATTCCAACATCGAGCGGGTGCTCGATCTCGGCTACGTCGGCGAGCCGGTCGAGGTCGACCGTACGCTCCTCGACCTTCTCGCCCGCTCCGAGATGATCCCGGTGCTCGCGCCGGTCGCGCCGGGACGCGACGGGGCGACCTACAACATCAACGCCGACACCTTCGCCGGCGCCATCGCCGGCGCGCTCGGCGCCTCGCGCCTGCTCTTCCTGACGGACGTGCCGGGCGTGCTGGACAAGGACAAGAAGCTGATCGACCAGCTGACGGTCGCGGAAGCGAAGGCGCTGATCGCGGACGGGACCATCTCCGGCGGCATGATCCCGAAGGTCGAGACCTGTATCGAGGCGATCGAACGCGGTGTCCAGGGCGTCGTTGTCCTCAACGGCAAGACGCCGCACGCCGTGCTGCTGGAGCTTTTCACCGAGCACGGCGCGGGTACGCTGATCGTTCCCTGATGACGCCGCCGCGATCGCCCTAGAAAAGGCGATCGCGGTGGGCGGTGCGGATTGCCAGAGCCAGCAGTCCGTCAGGCCTTGGCTTCGGTCCGGACGCCGACCACTTCACGCGCCAGATGGTCGCCGAGCCTCAGCGCGAGGGCCACGATCGTGGTCGTTGGCGTGCACTGGCCGGACGTGGTGAAGACGGAGGAGCCTCCCACGAAGAGGTTGGCCATGCCGTGCACCCGGCAATCGCTATCGACGACGCTGGTCTTGACGTCCGTTCCCATGCGCGTTCCGCCCATGTGATGGTTGCCCGCCAGTTCCATGTCGTCCGGATAGTCCTCGCCATTCAGGACCCAATCGCTGATCTGCACCCGCCCGAGGTCCTTGCGCGCAAGGTCCTCGCCGAACATGCGCATCGCCTCGAGCATGGTATGACGGTCGAGTTCGTCCTTCTTCCAGTGGAGCTCTATGCGGGGAACGCCGTAGGCATCCCGTTCCGTCGTGGAGAGCGCGACGCGGTTGTGACGGCGGGGCGCTTGCTCCCAGTCGAGATGGACACGGGCACTGCACTGGAGCTTGGCGCCGAGCAGGTTCGAGACCCACTCCGCGGTCTGCGGCGCATGGCACGCGAGGTCCGCGATCATGCGCTTGGCGCCGCTGAACGGCATGGTCTCGACCTGGACGTGGAAGTTGAGCACTTCGCGCTCGGCCATCGCCTGCGGCGACGGGATGAAGAAGGCATGACCTTCGTGATCCGGCGTCAGAGCGGCCGTGTCGGTGAGGAAGGCATTGCCGGTCCAGTACATCGGGTGCTCCATCCAGTAGCGCCCGAGCGCGTCTGCATGGGGCACGACGCCGCCGTTCGAGCGCTCGTTGGACCACAGCAGCAGGCGCGAGTTCTCGAGCCCTCCGGTCGCCACCACGAAGAACGGTGCCGCGATCTCGCCGGCGGCAGCGCCGTTCGAAATCAGCTTCGCCGCGGTGATGCGCGTCCCGTCGCCGACCAGTTCACCCGCCGCCGTGTTCAGCAAGAGAGCGATATGCTCGCTGGCGGCGATGGCCTCGCGGTACTTTTCGCCGAACCTGACGGCTTCGCTCTTCTGCACTTCGAAGCGGTAGAACCGATCCGTCGTCTGCCTGTCGGGCGGAAAGTCGTGCAGGCCAAGCACGTCGAAGGTTTCCGGAAGGAACGGCTCGATGTCGCCGCGGCGGATCGGCCAGCCAGTGTCGGGGACGTAGGATTTCGCGGTGAAATCGTGCGCGTCGAGCACCCGGCACCATCCGGCCCAGTGGTTCGAACAGCCGCCGAGAAACCGCAGCCTCGTGATATCGAGGTCGAAATAGGGATCGCCGATGGTAACGCCGCGATAGACGTCCTGCGAATCCTCCGTCCACTCCTCTGCGCCGCCTTCAAGCAGCACCGACGGTATTCCCGCCGCCGCGAGCTTGTTGGCAATGGTGATGCCAGCGGGGCCGGCACCGACGATGCAGACCTGCGGCGTGAAGCCGGAGGCCGCGAATTGTGCCGCGTCCTGGAAGATCATGCCCGGTCTCCTTCCACGTCCGTGCGCTTCAGGATCCATCCGTCGACCTCGACCAGGTCCTGGTGGGCGGTCGGACGGATGACGCGGAACAGGACCGCGAGTGCGGGCAGCGCCAGCAGGGCGCCAAGCAAGGTGCGGCGGCGGATGCCGGTCTTGTCGCTGGGCTTCATGTTGCTTCTCCAGTTTCGATGCTTGGACGCCCGGTTCTCAATCCGGCACGCCTGCCCGATCCGAAGCCAGAACTATGCCATCGCCACCCAAAAAAGGGTTTTGGCGTACCGCAACGTGAGGAGAGGGTTTAGGAAGTGTTAAACCGGTCCGCCGGTGCGAGGCCGGATGGCGGCCGGTCAGCCGATGAGAAGGAGCAGCAGGATACCGCCGACGATCATGACGCAGCCGGCGACTTCCAACGGCGTGATGCGCTCCCGGAAGAAGAACACCGAGGAGGCGAAGGTGAAGATCATCTCGACCTGTGCCAGCGCCTTCACGACCGCCGCCTGTTCGAGCGTCATGGCCATGAACCAGCCGAAGGAGGCGCAGGCCCCTGCGGCGCCCACCAGCAGCGAGAGTTTCCAGGCGCTGCGGATGCGGACTATCTCGGCGCGGTCGCGAAAGATCATCCAGAACCCCATGAGCAGGGTCTGGAACACGATGACGAAGGCCAGCGTCACTGCCGCCTGCATCATGAAGTTCGGGCCGCCCAGCGACAGGGACGCGGCCCGGTAGGCGACGGCCGAAATCCCGAACAGCGTGCCGGAAGCGAGGCCGATCAGCGCGTTGCGGCTGACGAGCGACGTGAAGAGCGCCCGCCAGCTCAGCGTCGTGTGCGCGACGGATATCAGCATGACTCCGAACACGCTGACCGCGATGGCCGCCAGAACACCTGCCGTTACCCTCTCACCAAGGAACATAAGCCCGAAGAGCGCGGCCTGCGCGGGCTCCGTGCGCGAATAGGCGGTGCCGACGGCAAAGTTGCGGAATGAAAAGAGGTGGACGAGCAGGAAGGTCGCGGCGATCTGGCCGAGACCGCCGATGGCCGCCCAGGCGAGGAAGGTAGTGTTGATGTCCGGAAATCCGTAGCCCGCGAAGCGGTTGAGCCCCAGAACGAAAAACAGGGCGAACGGGACTCCGAATCCGAAACGGACGAACGTCGCACCCGTGGTGCCCATCACGCCTTTCAGGTGCTTCTGCATCGCCGAGCGAAGGTTCTGCAGGAACGCGGCCGCGAGGGTGATCGGTATCCAGAGTTCCATGATTTTCGGCCGAGCGGTTGCAGCGGGGTGGAGCCGTGGAACGGCTCAGGATGACCGCTACGTCATCCGAAACACCGCTGCAACGGACAGGTCTGCCGCCACGCTTGGCTCAGGCCTCCACGGATTGCGGCCGGTGGCCGTGCGCGGGGCCCTGGACCGGCACCGGCTTGACGAAAAACACCAGGGCCACGATCAGCGCAAAGGCGGCGCACTCATAATAGAGCGCATTGCCGAGACTTTCGACGAAGGCGGGATGGCTACCGGCGCCGGCCGCGAGGTTGCCGGCCAGGGTGGAGAAGAAGATCTGTCCCGCGATGGCGATACCCAGCGCCGAACCAATCTGCTGGAAGGATTGCATCGCTCCTGAGCCGGAACCCGCGTCGCGCGGCGGCACTTGCGCCAAAACCGCCTGGAAGAGCGAAGAGATCGCGATGCCCATACCGAGACCGGAGATGAAGAGCGGCGGCAAGAACTGCCAGTGGTCCACCTCGTCCGCCACTCCGCCGACGACCAGGCGCAGCATGAACATCCCCACGACCAGAAGTCCCGCTCCACCCCCGATGCGCGCGCGAGGCCATCGACCGCGCGCACGCCCCGACACGATCGACGCCACGAGGACACCCAGCGGGAACGGGACGGTCGTCAGGCCCGATTCGAGCGGGCTGAAATCAAAGCCGGTCTGGAGGAACACCGCCAGGACCATGAAGAAGCCCGCAACGCCCGAAAAAAAGACCGTCACCATCGCGATGCCAAGCAGGTAGCTATTGTTGGTCAGCAGGCTCGCAGGCAGAAGCTGGCTTTTTCCATTGCGTGCCCGCGAGCGTTCGAAGGCAACGAAGATCAAAGCGGCCACGGCGGACGACGCGACCATGGCGAATGTCCAGGACGGCCAGCCGAGGCTGTGGCCCTCGATCAGCGGGAAGACCAGGAGGAACACGCACAGCGCCGCGAGCGCCACACCGCCGATATCGTGCTTCAGATCGTGGTTCGCCGCCATCGGGGGAAGCAGCCGCCAGGCCGCGGCGACGGTGAGGACTCCGATCGGGATGTTGACGAGGAAGATCGGCCGCCAGTCGAGGCCATAGATGTCCGCGTTGATGAGGAGACCGCCGGTGAGCGGTCCGGCCACGGAGGCAAGCCCCGCCGAAAGACCGAACAGCGAGAAGGCGAAGCCACGCTCCTGCGGCGGGAAGATGACCTGCGTGATCGCCAGCACCTGCGGCATCATCATCGCGCCGGACAGGCCCTGGAGCACGCGGGCGACGATCAAGGTCGGCATGTCGGGCGCCAGTCCGCACAAGGCCGAAAAGAGCGTGAAGCAGAACACGCCGGCGATGAAGACGCGTTTGCGGCCGATCGTGTCGCCCAGCCTCCCGAAGGGAAGAAGTCCGAGCGCGAAGGCCAGCACGTAGGCGGCGACGACCCACTCGATCTGACTGCTCGTGGCGTGAAGGTTCTCCTGCAGCCGCGGAAGCGCCACGTTCACGATCGTGACGTCGATCAGGTTCATGAAGCCCGCAAGCAGCAGGATGAAGAGCGAGATCCAGCGTCGCGGATCAATCTCCGGCTCCGCGTATGGTGCGCGATCGGAACGGGACATGTCGGGGCAGCCTCGTCTAGGGGTTCTGGAAGCAGCGGAGGAGTTCCGCGCAGATGGCGTCGAAATGCGCAAGCGACGGATCGGACTGGCGTCGCGAACCCGTCAGCGTGCCGATGACGATCGATGCGGCCGCCTGCGGGTCCAGATCACCGCGGAAGCTGCCGTCGTCGCGACCGGCTTTCAGGAAATCCGCGATCTGGGCATGCCAGTACGCCCGCATTGGCTCAAGCTCCGCCCGCACCTCGGGATCGCGGCGGGCACGCTCGCCCAGTTCCGCCATCACGGTGAACAGGTCGATGTTCGATTCCAGATTTTCGCGGAAATCCGCGAACTCCTGGCGCAGGCGATCCACCGGCGACAGGCCCTGGCGCGGACGGCGCTGATGCTGCCGCACGAAGTCGGTGCGCAGCGATTCCGCCACCAGCCGGACCAGGTCCTGCTTCGTCGGTATGTGGTAGTGCAGGGTCGCGATGTTGATGCCGACACGGTCGGCTATGTCGCGCGTGCGCAAACCCTCGAAGCCGCGCTCCGCGATGAGGGACCGCGCGGCGTCCGCGATGTCCTGCTTCCTGTTGTCCTGACGCGGGGTCTCTTCGGGCGCTTCGAGCATTCTCAATCAATTGATTGATTGATCCCCCACTGTCAAGCGTCTCCGGCGCCGGATGCTCGGGCTTGTCCGTGAAGATCAGCTATGCTGCAGACGAAACTTGCGGTTCCGGGAGCACGATCCTGTCCCGGCCGGCGCGCTTTGCCTTATAAAGACGATGGTCGGCGATCCGGAGGGCCTGTGCGACCGTGACGTCGTTACAAAGTTCGGCGCCGCCGATGCTGACGCTGACCTCCAGGGTCGAGCCGCCGGGTGCCGCCATCCGCGTCGCTGCAACCTCGCGGCGTATCGCCTCGGCAGTGGAGAACGCAGCCGAGGTGTCGAAAGCGGGAAGATAGACCGCGAATTCCTCGCCGCCGATCCGTCCCGAGATGCTCTCGGCGCCGGCCTTGCACTTGATGGCCCTGGCGATCTCGACCAGGGCGGCGTCACCCGCCGCATGGCCATGCGTGTCGTTGATGGACTTGAAGTGGTCCGCGTCGATGATCAGAAGCACTCCGGAGCCACGCCGCGCGCTCGTCGCCTCGACGGCTTTCAGGAAGTTCTCGCGGTTGAGCAGACCGGTCATGGCGTCGCGGCTGGCGCGCTCGGCCAGCTGGGCATGCGCCTCGGCCAGTTCGGCATGGGCCCGGGCGAGTTCGTCGCGGGAACGCGCCACTTCCTCGTGGGCGACTTCTATCCTGTGGTGCTGCAGGAAACCGCGGGCACTGGCCGGCCACGCGATCAGCAAGGGGCAGAGGGTGCTGATCATCAGCGCGGAACGGTCGAAGGCCATTCCCTGTGTCTTCAGCACGACCGCCGCCAGGATCAGCGATGCGACCGCCGAAACAAAGGCAACCAGTCCTGATTTGGCGACGATCGAGCGCATTCAACTTCCCCAACGGAAGTACCCTCGCATCGGGACGTTAAAATGACGATACCGGCGATCCTTAAGAAATCGTTGCGGCGCACCCGAAGCGCCGACGGAGCTGTGGCGCCCGTTCATTCCCGGACAAAACATGCGATACATGCCGCATGACGAATCAACCCGATCCGGCGCGTTTCGAAGGCATCACCGACTGGGTGTTCGACCTCGACAACACGCTCTACCCTCACCACTCGAATCTCTTCTCGCAGATCGACGTGAAGATGACGGCCTACGTGTCGGAACTCCTGCAACTGCCCCGCGACGAAGCCCGAGCCTTGCAGAAGGAACTCTATCTCCAGTACGGAACCACTCTGAACGGGCTCATGGAGCGCCACGGGATCGATCCCGACGATTTCCTCCAGAAAGTGCACGACATCGACTATTCCTGGGTCGCACCGCATCCGGAACTCGGCGAGGAAATCAGGAAGCTGCCGGGGCGCAAGTTCATCTTCACCAACGGCGACCGCAACCATGCCGAACGCACCGCGCGCCAGCTCGGCATCCTCGATCATTTCGACGACATCTTCGACATCGTCGCGGCCGGGCTGGTGCCGAAGCCTGCGCGCGAAACCTACGACAAATTCTCCGCCCTGCACCGGGTCGCCGGCCCGCAGGCTGCCATGTTCGAGGACCTCGCCCGCAATCTCGCGGTCCCCAAGTCGCTCGGCATGACCACGGTGCTGATCGTTCCGAAGAACTTCGAGCCGACGTTCTCGGAAATCTGGGAGCGCAATCCCGACGACGCGGACGACGTGGATTACGTCACAGACGATCTGGCCGAATTCCTGCGGACGATCAACCGGCGGAACGCCTAATCCGGCCAGACCGGGCGGGCGAAGACCCGGTTACGGAATCTCGTAGAAGCGCCGGATGCAGTCCCAGGCTTCGTCCGCGGTGTCGGCATAGTCGATGATGTGCTGGTCGCCGGGCGATATTGTGCCCTGCTCGGCGAGGAAATCGAGATCGATCGCGCGTTCCCAAAACGACCGGCCGAAGAGGATGACGGGCACCCGCTCCATCCGCCCGGTCTGGATCAGCGTCAGCGTCTCGAAGAACTCGTCCATGGTCCCGAAACCGCCGGGGAAGATCGCGACGGCCTTGGCGCGCATGATGAAATGCATCTTGCGGATCGCGAAATAGTGGAAATTGAAGCACAGTTCGGGCGTGACGTAGAGGTTCGGCGCCTGCTCGTGCGGCAACACGATGTTGAGCCCGATCGAGGGAGCCCCGACATCCGCCGCCCCGCGGTTTCCCGCCTCCATGACGCCGGGGCCGCCTCCGGTCACGATCACGAACTCGCGATAGCGCGAAGTCGCCGAGTGCTCCGAGCACAGCCGAGCGAACTGGCGCGCCTCCTCGTAGTACCTGCTGTTGGCCTCGAGGTTCTTCTGCTGAACCTCGTTCTTGGCCGCCCAGGCCTCGCCGCCGGGCTCGGGAATACGCGCGCCGCCGAACAGGATCACCGTCGAGCGGATGCCGCGTTCGGCAAGAATCATCTCCGGCTTCATCAATTCGAGCTGAAGCCTGACCGGACGCAGGTCCCGTTGCGTGAGAAAATCGGCATCGTCCCACGCCAGCCGGTAGGCGGGCGACTGCGTCTGCGGCGTGTGCGGAACGCTGCGGGCACGCTGCAGATCCTCGTCCGAATGGGGAAGCGGCGTCCAGCCGCCTTCTTTCCGTTCATTCATGGGTATTGTCCGGCCCCTTTTGGTTGCGCCTGTCCCGGGCGCGTCGCGATTGACCCTTCATGAGGCTTCAAATAGGTTCCGCGCGACTTTCCGACAGCCTATGGCCTTGCCTCTTAACAGCACGTGTAACGGAGCCGCCCGCATGCCCACTCAGGACCTCGCCGCACTCGAAAGGACGATCGAGAAGGCATTCGAGGAGCGCGACGGCGTCAACACGAGCACCCGCGGAGAGGTTCGCGAAGCCGTAGAGACCGCGCTGACCCTGCTCGATCACGGAGAAGCGCGCGTGGCGGAACGGCGCGAAAACGGCGACTGGCACGTGAACCAGTGGCTGAAGAAGGCGGTCATGCTCTCCTTCCGGCTGAATCCGATGGAGGTCATCAAGGGCGGTCCCGGCGATGCGGTCTGGTGGGACAAGGTTGCTTCCAAATTCGACGGCTGGAGCGCCAACGAATTCGAGAAGGCAGGCTTCCGGGCCGTTCCCAACTGCGTGGTGCGGCGCTCGGCCTATATTGCGCCAAACGTGATCCTGATGCCGTCCTTCGTCAATCTCGGCGCCTATGTGGACACCGGCACCATGGTGGACACCTGGGCGACAGTCGGGTCCTGTGCGCAGATCGGCAAGAACGTGCACCTGTCGGGCGGCGTCGGCATCGGCGGGGTGCTGGAGCCCATTCAGGCGGGACCGACCATCATCGAGGACAATTGCTTCATCGGCGCCCGCTCCGAAGTGGTCGAGGGGTGCATCGTGCGCGAAGGCTCGGTGCTCGGGATGGGCGTCTTCATCGGCAAGTCGACCAAGATCGTCGATCGAGAGACAGGCGAGATATCGTACGGCGAGGTTCCACCCTATTCGGTGGTCGTGGCCGGCACCATGCCCGGCAAGGCGCTGCCCAACGGTGAGCCCGGTCCGAGCCTATACTGTGCCGTGATCGTCAAGCGCGTCGACGAGAAGACGCGCTCGAAGACCTCGATCAACGAGTTGCTGAGGGACTGATATTGCTCATAGCTCGAAGCCCACTCGGCTCGTTCGACGCTTTCCATCGCGACGGGGGGACGGCTTCGCTTGCCTGACGCATCCAAGATCAGCTGGTTCTTCTTCGGTTTCCAGGGCCGGATCGACAGACAGGCGTTCGCGCTCGGAGGGCTGCTCCTGTACGTCGCGCGGCTGTATCCGGTCTACCGCATCATCGCGACCACCGATGAAGCGGCACAGTCGTTCTGGGGCGGGATCTTCCTGATCGTTATCGGCGTCGCCCTCGTCTCGCACGTGGCGATGTGCGCCAAGCGCCTGCACGACATCAACCGGTCCGGCTGGCTGGCACTCCTGTTCGTCGTCGGCGATATCCTGATGTTCCTGGTGCTTTGCTTCCTGCCCGGCACCAAGGGACCGAACAGGTTCGGCAGCCAGACCAACGCCCCCCGGTAGCCGGCATGCCCTACCGGACGCTCTCGCCAGCCCTGATCATCGAGACCGCCGAAATTCTCGACCGACGCGTGGAGGAGCGTTTCGCGGCCTCGGGCATCAGCAGGGTCGCGCGCGAACTGGTATCGCTGTCGCGCGACGTCGCGAAAGGTGCGCGCGATCTGGAAGGGCCGATCTGGTGGCTGAGAGCGCTGATCGCGGCGGCGATCGTCGCCGGCGCGTCGATGTTCGCCTTCGTCGGCACCATCGTGCCGCTCGACCGCATGTCGAGCGATGCGCTGGAATCCGTGCAGGGCTTCGAAGCCTCGCTGAACACGCTGCTCCTGATGGGTGTCGGGCTGTTCTCGCTAGTCACGCTCGAGGAGAGGATCAAGCGCAAACGCGTGTTTCGCCAGTTGCACGGCATCCGCTCGCTGATCCACGTGATCGACATGCACCAGCTGACGAAGGATCCCGCAGCGCTTTCGGAGAGCTTCAAGCGGACCCGGAGTTCGCCCGATCGTTCGCTCGGTCCAGCGGAACTGACGCGCTATCTGGATTACTGCTCCGAGATGCTCTCCATCACCGGCAAGCTCGCCGCCCTCTACGCGCAGTCCGTCAACGACACGGTGGTCCTCGAAGCGGTCAACGACATCGAGGAACTCGGCTCCAATCTTTCGCGCAAGATCTGGCAGAAGATCATGCTGATCGATCATTCAGCGCATCGCCCGGAGCGGCGGCGCTAGGCGGCAATGTCGCTCGCGGGCGGCGTCCCCGCGCGGCCCCGGCGCACCCGCCGTGCCGATCGGACCGACTGGGGTGCGCGTTTGCGCACGGTGACAGGGCAGCCGCTTTGGACTATCGCTGCCACGATGAACCCGACCACTGATCCCGCTGCGGTGCTGACCACGCTGATCCGCTGTCCCTCGGTGACGCCGGCCGAGGGTGGAGCGCTCGCCGCGCTGGAGACATTCCTGGCGCCCCTCGGGTTCCACGTCGATCGGCCGGTCTTTTCCGAACCCGGCACGCCGGACATCGAGAATCTCTATGCCCGGATTTCCGGCAACGGACCGCATCTGATGTTTGCCGGACATACAGACGTCGTGCCGGTCGGGGACGAAGCCTCCTGGAAGCACCCGCCATTCGGCGCGGAGGTTTCAAACGGCTTCATATTCGGCCGTGGCGCGGTCGACATGAAAGGCGGCATCGCCTGTTTCGTTGCCGCCGTCGCCCGCTACATCGAACGCAACGGGCTCCCGAAAGGCTCCGTGTCGCTGCTGATCACCGGCGACGAGGAAGGCCCGGCGGTCAACGGTACCGTCAAGCTGCTGGACTGGGCCGCGAAAAAGGGCGAGACGTGGGACGCGGCGATCGTCGGGGAGCCGACGAATCCGGGCGCTCTGGGCGACATGATCAAGATCGGCAGGCGGGGTTCGCTCTCCGGAACGATCGTGGTGACCGGCAAGCAGGGCCATGCCGCCTACCCGCATCTGGCCGACAATCCCGTGCGCGGGATCGTGACGCTGGTGGAAGCGCTGATGCATCCGGCATTCGACGCGGGTACGGCCGACTTCCAGCCGACGAACCTGGAGGTGACGTCGATCGACGTCGGCAATGCCGCGACGAACGTCATCCCGGCAAAGGCGACGGCGTCCTTCAACGTCCGCTTCAACGACACGTGGACCGCCGAGACGATCCAGGCCGAGATCCACAACCGGCTCGACCGAGCCTCCACCCGCGCCATCCTGCGCCCCGATCGGGAAGAGCCGATCCGGTTCGAGATCGAATGGCGCGACCGCCCCAGCCA
>CATMOC010000009.1 GCA_950071955.1 uncultured Mesorhizobium sp.
CCTGAAAACCCCCCGCCACGCCGAGGACCCGCGTCCGCTGGACGAGGAGAGCGACTGCCCGGCCGCGCGGGATTACTCGCGCGCCTATCTGCACCACCTGGTGAAGTCCGGCGAGAACCTCGCCGGCATGCTGCTCACCTGGAACAACCTGTTCTACTACCAGGACCTCATGCGGGGCATCCGCGATGCCATCGAGGCGGGTCGCATGGCCGATTTTGCCGCCGAAACCGCCGAACGCTGGGCGAGGGGGGACCTACCGCCGGTCTGACCGGGCGACCGCCTTGCGGCCCCGGCGCTACGTGCTGAGCGCGTTCGATGCCCGCAGGCTGCAGCCGGTGATGCGCCAGGTCCCGTCAGGCTGGAGTTCGAGCGTATACACCGCCTCGTAGTCCTTGCCGTCGGGCCCGACGAGCAGAACCTGCTGGATCACCGAGGTCGGGCTCATCTGTTCCGATTTTCCGAAGGCATAACTCTGCGGTCGCCGCACGGGCATGTAGGCGCCTTCGACCATGGACATGAAGCTCTGCACGGTCGGGAACATCCGGGTGATGTTGGGTGCCGCGAAGGCATAGGCCCCGCTCTCGTCGTCCGCCAGGAAGGCCTTGAGCTGGCCGTCGATTGCCCCCCGGGCTCCGGCGATCTCAGCTTCCCCGGCGGTCGCGGGAGCACTGGCCGTGAACGCCAGGAAAACGAGGGCAGTAAAGAATCTCCACATGTCGCAATCTCCTTCGTGGTCGATCTCGCGGACGCGCTTGCGGATGCCCGCACGATATCAGATACGGAGAAAATTGGTCCTGGGTTTCGCGTGCCTGCCGCTTCCTCAACCCGGAAGGGCGCCTGCCGGAATTTTGAGCAGTGACCACAAAAACATCCAGGCGGAACCAGTTGCGGGGGGATTGCGCTTGATTTCCTTAGACAAAGCCTTTGAAATGGCTGTCACAGGGGAGTTGCCGCGTGGTTGCGTTCGACGAGATGCGGCCGGACGGAGCGGATGTCCGCGAACCGTACCGGCGTTATGAGGGTTGGCTGAGCGCACAGGATGCCGCTCGCCTTACAGAAAAGATGACCGACGCGGAACGGGTCTTCCGCAGAACGGGCATCACGTTCAACGTGTATGGCGACAACGAAGCGGCGGAGCGGCTCATCCCGTTCGACATCGTGCCGCGCATCATCGCCGGCCGCGAATGGCGGCGCCTCACGCAGGGCATCGAACAGCGCGTGATGGCGCTGAATGCCTTCCTCGACGACATCTATCACCGGCAGGAAATTCTTCGCGCGGGGCGGATTCCGCGCGAACTGATCGCCGGCAACGAGGCCTTCCTGCCCGAGATGATCGGGATGAAGCCTCCGGGCGGGGTCTATACACATATCATCGGTGTCGACATCGTGCGCACGGGCGAGGACGAGTTCTTCGTGCTCGAGGACAATGCGCGAACGCCATCCGGAGTCTCCTACATGCTGGAGAACCGCGAAACGATGATGCAGCTGTTCCCCGAACTCTTCCAGTCGGTCAAGGTCCGTCCGGTGGAGAACTACCCTCAGCTTCTGCGACAGTCGCTCGGACGGGTGCGGCCCAACGGCTGCACCAAGGAGATGCCGCGCGTCGCCGTGCTGACGCCCGGCATCTACAACTCGGCCTATTTCGAGCACGCATTCCTCGCGGACCAGATGGGCGTCGAACTGGTGGAGGGCTCCGACCTCCGCGTGGTCGACGGCTGCGTGGCCATGCGCACCACCGAGGGCTACAAGGAAATCGACGTTCTTTACCGGCGAGTCGACGACGACTTCCTCGACCCGCTGACCTTCCGCTCCGATTCGGCATTGGGCATTGCCGGTATCATGGACGTCTACAGGGCCGGCAACATCACCATAGCCAACGCGCCGGGCACCGGCATCGCCGACGACAAGGCGATCTATTCCTACATGCCCGAGATAATCGAGTTCTATACCGGACGTCGCGCCATCCTCGGCAACATCCCGACCTGGCGCTGCTCGGAGGACGACAGCCTGAAATACGTGCTCGAACACCTGCACGAACTCGTGGTGAAGGAAGTCCACGGTTCGGGCGGCTACGGCATGTTGGTCGGCCCCGCCGCCTCGAAGAAGGAGCGCGAAACCTTCGCCGCCAAGCTCAAGGCGAGGCCCGGCAACTACATCGCCCAGCCGACCCTCTCGCTCTCCACCTGCCCGATCCTCACTGACGCCGGCCTGTCGCCCCGCCACGTCGACCTCAGGCCTTTCGTGCTCGTCTCCGACAAGGTCCAGATCGTCCCGGGCGGCCTGACCCGCGTCGCCCTGAAACAGGGCTCCCTCGTTGTGAACTCCTCGCAGGGCGGGGGGACGAAGGATACGTGGGTGCTGGATGATTAGTGCGTAGTGCATAGGGAATAGTGTGTAGGCAGTAGGAACAAGGGACGGCGGGACAATCGCAGGACGATCTTTTTAAAGAGGGGAAGCACTCCGATGGAGGCCGCGGCGAGCACGCGCGAACGTGATGGCAGAACTTATCGTGACCTTCTGGTGTGGGAGCATGCAATTGAACTGGCGGTGGCGTGCTATGGTGCCACCAAGGCGCTGCCGCAGGGAGAACTCTACGGATTGACCAGCCAGATTCGCCGCGCCGCAGCCTCCATTCCTGCGAACATCGCTGAGGGGTATGGTCGGGACAGCAGAGCCTCATTCGTGCAGTTTCTCCGCATAGCACAAGGCTCCCTCAAGGAACTTGAAACCCACCTTATTCGCGCGGGCAGACTGGATTACGTGAGCACCTCGGTCAGCGAATCACTCCTCGGAAGGGCCGATGAAGTAGGAAAGATGCTGCGCGGCTTGATCCGCAGTCTGCAGAGAAAAGATTGACGATGACCGAACCGACCGACGCTCGCCGCTTCACTCCTGCCCGATGGGTTTATTCCCCGCCCAGTCCCCTTGTCCGGCAGCGCAAGGATCTCATCTCATTTGCTACGCACTACGCACTATGCACTACGCACTTTTCGCATGAGGCCGACTGCCGCGTCAGTGGCGGAGCCCGCTGATGCTGCTCGGACGCACCGCCAATGGCCTCTACTGGATGAACCGCTACATCGAGCGCAGCGAGAACATGGCGCGGCTCGTGGATGCGGGGCTGCGGCTGGCGCTGACGCGCACGGCCGACGCTTCTGACGAATGGGCCTCGATCGTGGCAAGCGCGGGGGCGGCCGATACCTTCCGGCAGCGGCATTCGGAGTTCAATGCCGAGACGGTGTCGGACTTTCTCCTGCGCGACCCGACCAACCCCGGCAGCGTCGTGTCGTCGATGGAGACGGCGCGCAGCAACGGGCGGATGGTGCGCACCGCGCTGACGCGCGAGACCTGGGAGAGCATCAACGACGGCTGGATGTCGATCAAGCGCATGCTGGCGAACCCGATCGACGGTCGCGACCTGCCGGCTATCCTCGACGGCATCAAGCGCGAGACCGCCATCATTCGCGGTTCCTTCCACGGCACGATGCTGCGCAACGAGATTTTCGATTTCTCCCAGATCGGTACCTTCGTGGAGCGGGCTGACAACACCGCCCGCATCCTCGACGTGAAATACTACGTGCTGCTTCCGTCGGTCTCCTGGGTCGGGTCGACCCTGGACAACTACCAGTGGGAATCGATCCTTCGCTCCGTCTCGGCGCATCGCTCCTACCGGTGGGTCTACGACGCGGAGTACAAGCCAAGTCTGATTGCCGACTATCTGATCCTCAACGGCCGCATGCCCCGCTCGCTCGCCTTCTGCTACCGCAACATCGCCGAGAGCCTGAACTTCCTCGCCTCCGAGTACGGGGTTCGCCATTCGTGCCACGATCTGGCCGAGTCGGTGCTATCCCGGCTAAAGGTCAGTTCCATCAAGGAGGTCTTCGACCAAGGCCTGCACGAGTTCCTTACGGACTTCATCGGCGACAACAGCCGTCTCGGCAGCGAGATCGCCCAGAACTACCGCTTCTACTGAGCCGGCAAACGGAAGGCTGGGCATGCGTCTCAAGATCACGCACCGCACCGAGTATCGCTACGACGTTCCGCTGGGATACGCCCTCGAGAGGCTGCGGCTGACGCCTTACAGCGGCGGCGCGCAGACGGTCCACGCATGGTCTCTTGCCATCGAGGGCGCGCGCGAGGAGGTGCGCTTCGTTGACCAGTTCGGCAATGAGACGATCCTGATCAGCGCCGAAGGCGGCCCTCACGTCATCTCCGTCGAAGCCAGGGGCGAGGTCGAGACGCGGGATGCCGCCGGCGTCACCGGTCCGCACCGGGGCTTCGCGCCGCTCTGGCTCTTCGAGCACCAGACGAAGCTGACGGCGCCTGGAGAGGGCATCGCGCGCCTGGCCGGAACGATCAGCGAGGGAAGCGAACTCGACCGCCTGCACCAACTAATGGCCGTGGTTGCCGAAAGCGTCGTCTATGTCAAAGGCTCCACCGATGCCGCCACTCCGGCCGAAGAGGCACTCCAACGAAAGTCGGGCGTCTGCCAGGATCATGCCCATGTGTTCATTTCCGCGGCGCGGCTGCTGGGGTTTCCCGCCCGCTACATCAGCGGCTATCTCTGGACCGACGAAAGCGGCGAGTACGCCGCGAGCCATGCCTGGGCGGAAGCTCATGTCGAGGCGCTCGGCTGGGTGGGCTTCGATCCCGCCAACGGCATGTCGCCGGACGAGCGCTACGTCCGGCTGGCGACGGGCCGCGACTACCGCGACGCGGCGCCGGTTTCGGGGATAAGGTTGGGCCAGGCCAGCGAACAGCTTGCGGTCAGCGTCACCGTCGAGCAGTAATCGCCGGGGTTTTCCCTCGGACCGATTCGCGTCATGACATACTGTGTTGGGATCAAGTTGGACCGCGGTCTGGCCTTCATGTCGGATACCCGCACCAATGCCGGTATCGACAGCATTTCCACGTTCCGCAAGATGTTCACCTGGTCGAACCCGGGCGAACGCGTAATCGTCCTGCTCACCGCCGGCAATCTGGCGACGACGCAGGCGGTGGTGAGTCTCCTCGACGAGCGTTCGAAAGCGCCTTCGGAGCGCATGCCGTCGCTGCTCGAGACACCTTCCATGTTCCAGACGGCGCGCGTGGTCGGCAACCTGGTCAAGGAGGTCATCAGCGGATCGACGCCGAACGGCCAGAGGCAGGATTCGTTCTCGGCGTCCTTCATCCTTGGCGGGAAGATCAAGGGTTCCGAGCCGCGCTTGTTCATGATCTATCCGGAAGGGAACTTCATCGAGGCCGGCGGCGACACGCCGTTCTTCCAGGTCGGCGAAACCAAATACGGCAAGCCGATCCTGATCCGCGCATACGATCCGAAGATGAGCTTTGCCGAGGCGGCGAAGCTGCTGATGGTGTCCTTCGATTCGACCCTGAAGTCGAACCTGTCGGTTGGCATGCCGCTGGACATGCTGTTCTACGAGCGCGATTCGTTCCGCATCGGCTTCCAGAAGCGCGTCACGGCCGACGATCCCTACTTCAGGACCATATCGGACGGTTGGTCCAACGCCCTTCGCAGCGCGTTCGGCAGCCTGCCCGATTTCGAAATGTCATGAACGCTTTGCAGCACCCAGTTCGTTGAGTTCGTGAAGCATGTCGAGCAGGGCCTCGATGCGGTCGCGGCCGAACCTCGCTTCCATCTTCTCGTAGATCGCGCGGCTGTCGGGCGTCACCTGCCGGATGAACTCCAGCCCGGACTGGGTGATCTCGACGATGGTACGGCGCGCGTCGGCCGAGTCGCGTTGCCGCGAGACGAAGCCGCGCTCCTCCAGTGTCCTGACGATGCGCGTGAGGCTCGGTGGCAGGAGGCAGGCGCGTTCAGCAAGTTCCGTCGCGTCGAGGGCGCGGCCTTCGGCCAGGACGCGCACGACCCGCCACTGCTGTTCGGTGATGTCGTACGCCGCAAGCAGCGGGCGGAAATGCGACATTACGGCTTCGCGCGCCCGAAGAAGAGCAATCGGCAGGGAGCGGTTTGTGTCGCGGGGAATGAGCGGATCCCCGTGTTCGTTAGCTGGCGCGTCGGGCATCGGTCTCCGTTCGGAACTGCATGTGGAGACATAATGCATAGTCGAACCCGAAGGGGAACAGAAATACGATCTCTTCGCACCGGTGCTGATGACAGCGACGCAAACCCCACGATAGATGGTTCCGAAGAACGGGAGTACGTGGCTGATGGACAAGGAGCAGTTCCGGCAGTGGTCGCACAAGGCGGCCGACTGGGGCGCGGACTACCGGGAAAGCCTTCGCGACCGCCCGGTTCGCGCGCAGACGGCACCCGGAGAAATCGCGGCGGCAATCGCATCGGCACCGCCCGAGATGGCCGAGCCCATGGAGGCGATCTTCGCGGATTTCGAGAAGACGATCGTGCCCGGCATGACGCACTGGCAGCATCCGCGCTTCTTCGCCTATTTTCCGGCGAACGCGGCGCCCGTCTCGGTCGTGGCCGAATATCTGGTCACGGCCATGGCGGCCCAGTGCATGCTCTGGCAGACTTCGCCTGCGGCGACCGAACTCGAAACGAAGGTTCTCGACTGGCTGCGCCAGGCGCTGGGGCTACCGGCCGGCTTTGCCGGCGTCATCCAGGATTCGGCGTCATCCGCGACCTTGGCAGCGATGCTCGTCATGCGCGAACGGGCGCTGGAATGGCAGGGCAACGCCAAGGGTCTCGCCGGGCAGAAACCCGTCCGAGTCTATTCCTCCGACCAGGTGCACACGTCGATTGATCGCGCCGTCTGGATCGCCGGCATCGGACAGGACAATCTCGTGCGGATCCCGACGAAGGGCGCTCTGCGGAGCATGGATGCCGATGCGCTGTCCGAGGCGATCGCGCGCGAAAGGGAAGCCGGGCTCCTGCCGGCGGGCATCGTCGCCTCCGTCGGTGGGACGAGCGTCGGCGGGAGCGACGACGTGGCCTCCGTCTGCGCGGTGGCTCGGAAACACGGTCTTTATGTCCACGTCGATGCGGCTTGGGCCGGTTCGGCGATGATCTGCCCGGAATTCCGCTCCCTGTGGTCGGGCGTGGAGGAGGCCGACTCGGTCGTGTTCAATCCGCACAAATGGCTCGGCGCGCAGTTCGATTGCTCTGCGCATTTCGTCCGAGATCCGGAGAGCCTGGTGAAGACACTGGCGATCCAGCCGGAATTTCTGAAGACGCACGGCAAGGAAGGGCTCATCAATTATTCGGAGTGGAGCGTGCCGCTTGGCCGTCGCTTTCGCGCCCTCAAGCTCTGGTTTCTCATCCGTGCGCACGGGCTCGAAGGCCTGCGCAGCATGATCCGCAATCATGTCGCCTGGGCCGGCGAATTGGCTGAACGACTCGCGCGCGAACCGGATTTCGAGATCGTCACGCAACCCATGCTGTCCCTCTTCAGCTTCCGGCATCGCGCGCCGGACGGCAGCGATGAAGACGCGCACAACTTGGCGCTGGTCAACCGGATCAACGACCAGGGGCGCATCTATCTCACCCAAACGCGTGTGGACGGACGGGTAGCGATACGTTTCCAGGTGGGGCAGTTCGAGGCGACGGAAGCAGATGTCGATACCGCCTTCGACGCCATCGTCGATGCTGCACATGCGGGCTTTTGAGGAGGCCATAGAAACTGCTTGCCAATCCGTTGCTTTCGTTTTCTTCTTCGAGAACCAAAAACGAAAGTAGGGAAAGCCAGCGGATGTTCCTGTCGCCACGGCACGCCGCCATCATAGAGATGGCCAAGGAGCACGGACGCGTTCTGGTCGACGACCTTGCCGCGCATTTCAACGTGACCCCGCAGACGATTCGCAAGGATCTGAACGACATGTGCGATCAGCGCCTGCTGACGCGCATTCATGGCGGGGCGCTTTTCCCGTCCGGCATCGAGAACATGGAGTACGAGGCGCGACGCAAGATCGCCTCGGACGAGAAGGACGCGATCGGCAAGGCTGCGGCGAAATTGATCCCCGACAACGCATCGCTGTTCATCAACATCGGCACGACCACGGAAGCCGTCTCGAAGGCCTTGCTCGACCATAACGGGCTGATGGTCATCACCAACAACATCAACGTTGCCAACAGGATGCGTGTATATCCGTCGATGGAGGTGGTCATCGCCGGCGGCGTGGTGCGCGGTTCCGACGGTGGCATCGTCGGCGAGGCGGCAGTGGATTTCATCCGGCAGTTCAAGGTCGACTACGCGGTGATCGGATCATCCGCCATCGATCATGACGGGGCGCTTCTCGATTTCGACTTTCGCGAGGTCAAGGTCGCGCAGGCGATCATCGCCAATGCCCGGCACGTGATCCTGGTGGCCGATGCGACCAAGTTCGAACGCACCGCACCGGTCAGGATCGGCCATCTTTCGCAGGTCAACACCTTTATCACAGACAGATGCGACGTGGATTCCATCCGACGCATCTGTGCCGACTCGGAGGTGCGCCTCATCGAGACGACTCGCCTGTCGCACACGGAATAGGCTTCCTTCTTTATTCGTTTGACATTCGGGTCGATTTCGATTTTCCTCCTTCTTGCGCTTCCAACGAGAAGAATGCTGCATTGCGAAAGCGCGGGAGGAAACGTGGACGCCGCGGGGATTTACGACATCCTTGTCATAGGAGGGGGCATCAACGGCTGCGGCATCGCCCGCGATGCCGCAGGGCGCGGCTACTCCGTCTTCCTCGCCGAGATGAACGATCTGGCGAGCGGCACGTCGTCCTGGTCCACGAAGCTGATCCATGGCGGACTGCGCTATCTCGAGCATTACGAGTTCCGGCTGGTGCGCGAAGCGCTCATGGAGCGCGAGGTGCTGTGGAGCAACGCCCCGCACATCATCTGGCCGATGCGGTTCGTACTGCCGCATCACGAGGGGCTGCGCCCGGCCTGGCTGTTGCGGCTCGGGTTGTTCCTCTACGACCATATCGGAGGACGCAAGCTGCTGCCTGCCACCAAGACGCTGGACATGCGGCGCGATCCGGCCGGCAAGCCGTTGAAACCACTCTATTCGCGCGCGTTCGAATATTCCGACTGCTGGGTCAACGACGCCCGGCTGGTGGTGCTGAACGCCCGCGATGCGGCCGATCACGGCGCGGTCATCCGCACGCGGTCCCGGGTCGCGTCGGCGCAGCGGACCGGCGAGCATTGGCAGGCGGTCGTCGAGAACCGCAGGACAGGCACGAAGGAAACCGTCCGGGCCAGGCTCATTGTGAACGCCGCCGGACCCTGGGTCGACGACGTGTTGGCGTCGACGCTCGGCCGCAATGACGTCCACAATGTCCGGCTCGTCCAAGGCAGCCATATCGTCGTCGCCAAGAAGTTCGACGATCCGCGCGCCTATTTCTTCCAGAACCGCGACGGACGCATCATCTTCGCGATCCCCTACGAAGAGGAATACACTCTCATCGGCACGACGGATCGCGACTATGACGGCGAGCCCGGCGACGTGGCGATCAGCGAGGCCGAGATCGACTATCTTTGCGAGGCCGCCAGCGAGTATTTTGCCGAACCGGTCAGGCGCGAGGACATCGTGTGGACCTATTCGGGTGTGCGCCCGCTTTTCGACGATGGCGCCTCCAAGGCGCAGGAGGCCACGCGCGACTACGTGCTGCGTTCCGAAGGCGGGGAGGGCAAGGCGCCGTTGCTCAACATATTCGGCGGCAAGATCACGACTTACCGGCGCCTTGCCGAGGCGATGCTCGAAAAGATCGAGGGCTTCCTCGGCCGCAAGGGCAAGCCATGGACCATGAGCGCGCCGCTGCCCGGAGGCGACTTTCCGGTCATCGGTTTCGAGGAGCAGGTATCGCGCTTTCGCGGCGAACATCCCTTCCTGGGGGCCGCGCATGCCCGCAGGCTCGTCCGGCTCTACGGCACCAAGGCTGCCAGGGTCGTCGGCCTCGCGAAGTCCACGGCGGAGCTTGGCCGGCACTTCGGCGCCGATCTCTACGAGGCGGAAGTTCGATACCTGATGGCGAATGAATGGGCTGTCACGGCCGACGACGTCCTGTGGCGGCGCACCAAGAGAGGCCTGAGGGTCGGCAGCGAGGAGGCCGCCGCTCTCGAGGAATTCATGCGCGGCGCAGCAAGCCGTGAGGAAGCAGCCGCGGCGGAATAGCAGAACCCTCTGGGAGGAGGCGACGGTGCTGGAACTGAGGAACGTGTCGAAGACGGTGGGAGGCGAGGAGCACATCCGCGATGTGTCGCTCACGCTTGGCCACGGCACGCTCAATGTCCTGCTCGGCCCGACGCTTTCGGGCAAGACCAGCCTGATGCGCCTGATGGCGGGCCTCGACGCGCCGACCTCGGGCACCGTGGTGTTCGACGGCGAGGACGTGACCGGCCGGCCGGTCCAGAAGCGCAACGTCGCCATGGTCTACCAGCAGTTCATCAACTATCCGGCGATGACGGTTTACGAGAATATCGCGTCGCCGCTGCGCATTGCCGGCAAGGATCGCGCGACCATCGACCGTGAGGTCCGCCATGCCGCGGATCTCCTTCGCCTCACGCCCTATCTCGACCGCACGCCGCTCAATCTTTCCGGCGGCCAGCAGCAGCGCACGGCACTCGCACGTGCGATCGTCAAGAATGCCGGGCTCGTCCTGCTCGACGAGCCGCTCGCCAATCTCGACTACAAGTTGCGCGAAGAGCTGCGCGCCGAACTGCCGAAGATATTCGCCGAATCCGGGGCTATCTTCGTCTACGCCACTACCGAGCCGCACGAGGCGCTTCTGCTCGGCGGCAACACGGCGACGCTTTCGCAAGGGCGTGTCACGCAGTTCGGCCCGACGATCGAGGTCTTCCGCAAGCCGGCGCACCTGATCACCGCGAAGACGTTCTCCGATCCGCCGCTAAACACGATCGTCCTGAAGAAATCCGGACCGGTCTTTCAGCTTGATGGTGGGGCTGACCTCCCTGCGCCCGCCGCTCTGGCGGGTGTCGCCGACGGGAACTACACGATCGGCTTTCAGCCCCACCATCTCTTTCTTCGCGCGCCGACACCGGAGGCAGTGCCGGTCCAGGCGAAGGTCACGGTCATCGACATCACCGGATCCGAGACGTTCATCCACCTTGTCTATGCGGATGCGCGCTGGGTGATGCTGGCGCATGGCATCCACCATTTCGATCCGGACGAAATGATCGAGGTGTTCATCGACACGCGACACCTGATGGTCTTCGACGAGACCGGCCGGGCCGTGGCCTCGCACGAGAAACTGGCGGCCTGAGGGAGGGCGGGATGGCACGGATCGACCTCGAGCACATTCGTCATTCCTACGGCGCGAGGCCACAGTCGGATGCCGACTGGGCGCTGAAGGAAGTCCACCACACCTTCAAGGACGGCAGCGCCTATGCGCTTCTGGGACCGTCCGGATGCGGCAAGACCACGCTGCTCAACATCATCTCCGGCCTGTTGCACCCGACCGAAGGCCGCCTCCTCTTCGACGGCAACGACGTCTCGACGCTCTCCACGCAGGAGCGCAACATCGCGCAGGTGTTCCAGTTCCCCGTGATCTACGACACCATGACGGTCTACGACAATCTGGCGTTTCCCTTGCGCAACCGTGGCGTTGCCGAACGCGACGTCGATCGCCGCGTGCGCGAAATCCTCGAGATGATCGACCTGTCCGACTGGGCGAAGCGCCGGGCGAGGGGGCTGACGGCGGACCAGAAACAGAAGATCTCGCTTGGTCGCGGCCTGGTGCGCTCGGACGTCAACGCGATCCTCTTCGACGAGCCGCTGACCGTCATTGACCCGCACATGAAGTGGGTCCTGCGCTCGCAGCTGAAGCTCCTGCACGGCCGTTTCGGCCACACGATGATCTACGTCACCCACGACCAGACGGAGGCGTTGAGTTTCGCCGACGACGTCGTCGTCATGTACGAGGGCGAGGTGGTACAGATCGGCACCCCCGACGAACTCTTCGAGCGACCGAAGCACACCTTCGTCGGATACTTCATCGGATCGCCCGGCATGAACGTGCTGCCCGTCTCCGTCGAGGGCGCCCAGGCGCGGTTTGGCGGCACCGCGATCACGCTGCCGGGCAAGCCGCGCACGCCGATGGGCGGCGCGATCGAACTCGGAATCCGGCCGGAATTCGTGCGGCTTGGCCGAGAAGGCATGCCGGTTCAGATCACGAAAGTGGAGGACATCGGGCGGCACAAGATCGTGCGCGCGCGGCTCCAGGATCACGAGATCGCGGCTATCGTCCGGGAGGACGAGGACGTGCCGGCGGAACCCCATGTCGCGTTCGTGCCGGAAAAGATCAACATCTATGCCGGTTCGTGGCGCGTCGCCTTCGAAGGCGAATCCGAGAGGACAGCGGCATGACCAAGACCTGGAACAACCGCGCCTGGTTCATGGTGCTGCCGGTGCTCTTGCTGGTGGCCTTTTCCGCGGTGATCCCGCTGATGACGGTGGTGAATTATTCCGTCCAGGATACCTTCGGCAACAACGTCTTCTTCTGGGCGGGAACCGAATGGTACCAGGACGTGCTGTCGTCGGACCGGTTCTGGAACGCGATGGGGCGCAACCTGGCGTTCTCGGCGATCATCCTGGCGATCGAGATACCGCTCGGCATCTTCATTGCGCTCAATATGCCGCGCAAGGGGTGGGGAGTGCCGATCTGCCTCGTGCTCATGGCCTTGCCGCTGCTCATCCCGTGGAACGTCGTCGGCACGATCTGGCAGGTCTTCGGCCGCATCGACATCGGGCTCCTGGGGCGTACGCTCGCGGCAATGGGGATCGACTACAACTACGTCAACGATCCCTTCGACGCCTGGGTGACGGTGATCGTCATGGACGTCTGGCACTGGACGAGCCTCGTCGTGCTCCTCTCCTATGCCGGTCTGGTGTCGATTCCGGACGCCTACTACCAGGCGGCGCGGATCGATGGCGCCTCGCGCTGGGCCATCTTCCGCTACATCCAGCTGCCGAAGATGAACCGGGTGCTCCTGATCGCGGTTCTGCTGCGCTTCATGGATAGCTTCATGATCTACACGGAACCCTTCGTGGTCACCGGCGGCGGACCCGGCAACACGACCACCTTCCTGTCGATCGACCTCGTGAAGCTGGCGATCGGCGAGTTCAACCTCGGCGAGGCGGCCGCCATGTCGATCATCTACTTCCTGATCATCCTCCTCCTGTCCTGGGTCTTCTACACCGTCATGACCAACGCCGGGTCGGAGAAGTGAGATGGCGTCGACGAGGCAGGGAGCGGCAAATGAGAGGGACCGGACACTGATGCGGGGCGAGACGGACACCACCACGGTCGGATCGGCGAGCGCGAAGAGCGCCGAGGTCGCCCGCGTGATGCGCCGGCGCGGAGAACAGTCGCGGTTCTGGTGGCTCGTGCCGACGCTCTACATCGTCTTCCTGCTCTTGCCGATCTACTGGCTGGTCAACATGAGCTTCAAGACCAACCAGGAGATCCTCGGTACCTTTTCGCTCTGGCCACAGAATCCGACGCTGCGGAACTATGCTGTCATCTTCACCGATCCGTCGTGGTACAAGGGCTACATCAATTCCATCATCTACGTCGTGATGAACACGGTCATCTCGGTGGCGGCCGCGCTGCCGGCGGCATACGCCTTCTCGCGCTACCGGTTCCTCGGCGACAAGCACCTGTTCTTCTGGCTTTTGACCAACCGCATGGCGCCGCCCGCCGTCTTCGCGCTGCCCTTCTTCCAGCTCTATTCGGCCTTCGGGCTGATCGACACCCACATCGCGGTCGCGCTGGCGCATTGCCTGTTCAACGTGCCGCTGGCGGTGTGGATCCTGGAGGGCTTCATGTCCGGCGTGCCGAAGGAGATCGACGAGACGGCCTATATCGACGGCTATTCCTTCCCGCGCTTCTTCGTGAAGATCTTCATGCCGCTGATCGCCAGCGGCATCGGCGTGGCCGCCTTCTTCTGCTTCATGTTCTCGTGGGTGGAACTCCTGATCGCGCGCACGCTGACCACCACCGACGCCAAGCCGATCGCGGCCATCATGACGCGCACGGTCTCCGCCTCGGGCCTCGACTGGGGCGTGCTCGCCGCGGCCGGCGTGCTCACCATCATTCCCGGGGCATTGGTGATCTATTTCGTCCGCAACTACATCGCCAAGGGCTTCGCCCTGGGGAGGGTGTGATGAGTCTCTCCTGGATGGCCTGGACGTGGCCGACCGCGATCTTCTTCATCGTGATCTTCATGCTCCTGGCAAGCATGGCGGTCTGGGAATACGCCCGCCCGGGCGGTCATCCGCGGGTCGGTATCCTGCGCTTCGAAACAACGCGCGGCGATAGGCTCTTCGTGTCGCTGCTCGGCAGCGCCTTCATCACTCTCGCCTGGCTGGGGCTGATCGGTTCCAGTCTCTGGTGGGCTCTCGCTCTCTCCGTGGTCTACGCCGTCGGCGTGTTCCGCTACGTATAGAGGGAGAAATCGTCGGAGCCGCGGCGTGCCGGCCGCGGCTCCGGATCGCAATCGCAACCTTATGGGAGGACTACTCATGCGACGGCACTTTTTAACATCCACCACCGCCCTTGTCCTGTGTCTCGGCGTCAGCCATGCCTATGCCGGCATGGACGAGGCCAAGGCGTTCCTCGATGCCGAAATCGGCGACATGTCGACCCTCGACCGCGCGGCGCAGGAAGCCGAGATGCAGTGGTTCGTCGATGCTGCCCAGCCGTTCCAGGGCATGGACATCAAGGTGGTTTCCGAGACGATCACCACACACGAATACGAGTCCAAAGTGCTCGCGCCGGCCTTCACCGCCATCACGGGCATCAAGATCACGCACGACCTGATCGGCGAAGGCGACGTGGTGGAGAAGCTTCAGACCCAGATGCAGTCGGGCGAGAACATCTACGACGGCTACATCAACGATTCGGACCTGATCGGCACCCACTGGCGCTATCAGCAGGCGCGCAACCTGACCGACTGGATGGCGAACGCCGGCAAGGACGTCACCAACCCGAACATCGACATCGACGATTTCATCGGCAAGTCGTTCACCACCGCTCCGGACGGCAATCTCTATCAGCTGCCCGACCAGCAGTTCGCGAACCTCTATTTCTTCCGCTACGACTGGTTCAACGACGAGAAGAACAAGGCCGACTTCAAGGCCAAGTACGGTTACGACCTCGGCGTGCCGGTCAACTGGTCGGCCTATGAGGACATCGCCGAGTTCTTCACCGGCCGCGAGATCGACGGCAAGAAGGTCTATGGCCACATGGACTACGGCAAGAAGGACCCGTCGCTCGGCTGGCGATTCACCGATGCCTGGCTGTCGATGGCCGGCAACGGCGACAAGGGCATCCCGAACGGCAAGCCGGTCGACGAGTGGGGCATCAAGGTCGACGAGAACGACCGGCCCGTCGGTTCCTGCGTCGCGCGCGGCGGCGACACCAATGGACCCGCGGCGGTCTACTCAATCGAGAAGTACCTCGAGTGGATGAAGAAGTATGCTCCGGCCGCGGCCCAGGGCATGACCTTCGGCGAATCGGGACCCGTCCCCTCGCAGGGCGAAATCGCCCAGCAGATGTTCACCTACACGGCCTTCACCGCCGACTTCGTCAAGGAAGGCCTCCCTGTGGTGAACGATGACGGCACGCCCAAGTGGCGTTTCGCCCCGTCGCCGCATGGGGTGTACTGGAAGGACGGCATGAAGCTCGGCTACCAGGACGCCGGCTCGTGGACGCTGATGAAGTCGACGCCGGACGATCGCGCCAAGGCGGCGTGGCTCTATGCGCAGTTTGTCACCTCCAAGACGGTTGACGTGAAGAAGAGCCATGTCGGCCTCACCTTCATCCGGCAGTCGACGCTCGATCACCAGTCCTTCACCGATCGCGCGCCGAAGCTCGGCGGCCTCGTCGAGTTCTACCGCTCGCCGGCCCGCCTGCAGTGGTCGCCGACCGGCACCAACGTTCCGGACTATCCGAAGCTCGCGCAGCTCTGGTGGCAGGCGATCGGCGATGCCTCGTCGGGCGCCAAGACCGCCCAGGAAGCAATGGACTCGCTTTGCGCGGAGCAGGAGAAGGTTCTGGAGCGCCTCGAGCGCGCGGGCGTCCAGGGCGACATCGGTCCGAAGATGGCCGAGGAGCACGATCTCGAGTACTGGAACAAGGATGCCGTCTCGAAGGGCAATCTCGCGCCGCAGCTCAAGATCGAGAACGAGAAGGAGCAGGGCCAGACCGTCAGCTACGACGAGCTGGTGAAGAGCTGGCAGTAGAGACCGCGGCTCTCGCTGTGGACTAGAAATCGCGGGGGAGGCGGCATCGTCGGCTCCCCCGTCCGATTGGAGGAAAGATGACCGACTTCATCCTCGCCATCGACCAGGGCACTACCTCCTCCCGCGCCATCGTGTTCGACGGCGACATGAAGATCGTGGCCACCGGCCAAAAGGAATTCACGCAGCATTATCCCGCGTCCGGCTGGGTCGAGCACGATCCGGAAGAGATCTGGTCGTCGGTGGTGACGACCGTGAAGCAGGCGCTCAGGAAGGCGAAGCTGAAGGCGTCCGACATAGCAGCCATCGGAATCACCAACCAGCGCGAGACGGTGGTGGTCTGGGACAAGGACACCGGCAAGCCTATGGGACAGGAAACGGCCAGCGGCGGTATCCCGGAGGAGAACCCAACAGAGGTGAAGCCGGAAGAACTGAAGAGTATGTCTGCATTCACCGATTTCATCGATTCTCTTGACCTTGAGGACTTTGGCAAGCAGTCCGGCGCCCGCTAACGGCCGGGAGAACATGAGGAGCAAACAACAGCCCTATCGCTAGTTCGGCGGGGCTGTTTTACGTCTAAGAGGGCAACGATATTCGTAATATCAAGCCTAATTGACTTTTACAATACCCGGTGATAGCATCCGAATCGCTCTGGCGGAGACATGAATCTGATGCTCCTGGCCCTACGCCTAACCGGGCTCGGATGGTACATCGCCATCTGCATCGTGGTTGGGGTCGTTGGGGGCCTAGGTCTAGATAAGTTAACGGGTACCGTTCCCTTATTCACACTCTTGGGCACGGTACTGGGCAGCGTTGTCGCGTTTTGGGGTCTCTACAAAATGGTCCAGCCTGTCCTCTACGGAATGAAATCCGGCAAATCCACCGGCGATGAGCGAGGAGAACACTAGTGCCGACTGGCGCCGTGGCCAAAAAAATGCTCTTGTTGACAGGAGTAGGTCTGGTTGTATTGCTGCTGGTTGGTTTCATCTTCGGGGCTGTCGGTTCCGCAATGTTAGGTACCGACCAATTCTTGGACAAACCGGAGATTCACCTTCCCCCACAGCCGATCTTCCCCGCTGACGTCCGCGACGAACACCTTGGACTGTTGGATGTAGACGGTGAAGAGGGGGAAGCGCACTTCACACCCCTCGGCGCCACCGAGATCGCCGTAACCAACACGCTCCTCTCCTCTTGGGTTACGACCGTAGTCCTGATTCTTATCTTCGTGACAGCCGCTCGCCGGCGCTCCATCATCCCAGGACGGTTCCAGGGTTTTGTTGAGACGATGATCGAGGGTGTCTTAGGGTTCGCCACCAGCGTGCTGGGGCCCGACATGGCCCGGAAGACCTTCCCTATCGTGGCAACGATATTCTTCTTCGTTCTGTTCAACGCCTGGATAGCGTTGCTCCCCTTCTACCAGTTCTTGGGCTTCACTCATGACGGCGAGATCAAAGCCCATATCCTCCGTTCCGCGGGCACAGACATAAACATGCCTTTGGCGCTGGCATTGATATCATTCGTTTTCGTTGAATACTGGGGGTTCCGGGCACGCGGTTTCAGTTACCTGAAGAAATTCTTCCAGCTGGGTAAGATATTCCGGGGCAAACCTTCGGGACTGATCGACGCCT
>CATMOC010000010.1 GCA_950071955.1 uncultured Mesorhizobium sp.
CCTGCCGGCGACGCTCGGAGGGCAGAAATTCGCCGCCGAGATCCTCTCCTTCGCCAAGGCCATGGGCGAGTTCGGCGCCACGATCACATTCGTCTCGAACATTCCCGGCGAGACGCAGACGCTGCCCTCGGCGATCTACACCTTCCTGCAGATTCCCGGTGGCGAGGCGGGGGCCATGCGTCTGACGATCGTCTCGATCGCAATCGCGATGGGCGCGCTGATCCTTTCCGAATGGCTCGCCAGAAGAGCGACGCGCGCAAAGAGCGGCCCGTGACGATCTCGATCGACGTCCGGCACGGTCTCGGCAGCTTCGAGATCGACGCGGCCTTTGAGAGCGAAGGCCGGCTGACGGCGCTGTTCGGCCCGTCGGGATCGGGTAAGACCACGCTGGTCAACATCGTTGCCGGCCTGATCCGGCCCCGCGAGGGTCGCGTCGTGGTCGACGGGCGGGTGCTGGTGGATTCGGCGGCGAATGTCCACGTGCCGTTCCACAAGCGGCGCATCGGCTACGTCTTCCAGGATGCGCGGCTGTTTCCGCACATGAGCGTGCGGCGCAACCTCGACTACGGGCGCCACCTCACGCCGGTCCGGGATCGCTATGCGGATTTCGGCAAGGTGGTCGACCTGCTGGGAATCGGTCACCTTCTCGACCGTAAGCCGGACGGGCTTTCGGGCGGCGAGAAACAGCGCGTCGCCATCGGCCGGGCGCGGCTGCGCAGCCCGCGCCTGCTCCTCATGGACGAGCCGCTGGCCTCGCTCGACGATGCCCGGAAGGCCGAGATCATGCCCTATGTGGAGCGCCTGCGCGACGAACTGCGAATCCCGATCGTGCTGGTCAGCCACTCGGTGGCCGAGGTGGCGCGGCTCGCGACCGACATGGTGGTGCTGGACAAGGGTCGTGTGGTCGCCGCCGGACCGCTGAACGACGTCCTCCAGCGGCTCGACCTCCTGCCGGAGGACCAACGCGGCGAGGGCGGCAGCGTGCTGGAGATGACGGTGGTCGGGCAAGACGAGAGGTTCGCCATGACCGTACTAAGCTCCCCGGCCGGCGAAATCCGAATACCGCGAAGCGGCGCGCTCCAGGCCGGCAATGTCGTGCGCGTCAGGATCAGGGCGCGCGACGTGATGATCGCGACGGAACCGCCGCGGGGCTTGAGCGCGCTCAACGTCATCCCCGGCACCGTCGCGGCCCTCACCGCTTCCGGAACCTCGCTTTTCGACGTCTCGGTGGATTGCGGCGGACAGCCGATCCTGGCCCGCATCACGAGGCAATCCGTTCACGTGCTCGGCCTCACGGTCGGGCAGCCGGTCTTCGCGGTTGTGAAGACGGTCAGCTTCGATACCGCCAGCACCCGGCGCGTCGCCGAGGGCTGAACGGGATCGCCCTGCCCGATCGCAGCCCGAACTGATACAATGACCCACGAACCGGACGAACATCGGACATGCCGTCACTCAGCCTTCGCATCGATCTCGACCCCGACGGGCGCGTCGGGCCCGGCAAGATCGCCCTGCTCGAGCAGATCGAGGCCACGGGATCGATCTCGGCCGCCGCCCGCGCCGTCGGCATGTCCTACAAGCGCGCCTGGGACCTTGTGGAGGAGAGCAACAGGATATTCGGGAAGCCACTGGTTTCCACACAGGCCGGCGGCAGGCGCGGCGGCGGCGCGGAACTGACGGCCGCCGGAAGCGCGGTGGTGCGGCGCTACCGGGCGATCGAGGAGGCCGCCGGCAAGGCAGCCGCGCGGCACATCGAGGCGCTGCAGGCGGAGATCGACGGCGCCTGCCCGGCCATGGCGGCTGGGTCGTCCCTTGTCCTTGCCGTTGATAGTTACATTTTCGATGGTTACGACCGCAACGAATTCGCCGCGACCATCCAGAGAGGGAGGCGACCTTTGGCCTATTCTTATATGCCGGGTTTCGGCAATGATTTCGAGACGGAGTGCCTGCCCGGCGCGCTGCCGCAGGGCATGAACTCGCCGCAGCGCCCGGCCTACGGGCTCTATGCCGAACAGTTGTCGGGCTCGCCCTTCACCGCGCCGCGCGGCACCAACGAGCGCTCCTGGCTCTATCGTATCCGGCCCAGCGTGAAGCATCACGGCCGCTTTTCGGCGGCGAGCTATCCGCACTGGAAGTCGGCGCCCAACCCCGACGACCACGACCTGCCGCTCGGGCAGTTGCGCTGGAACCCGGTGCCTATGCCCGCGGAGCCGACGGATTTCATCGCCGGCATGCGGACTGTCACCACCGCCGGAGACGTGTTCGGGCAGGCGGGCATGGCCGCGCATGTCTATGTCGCCAATACCGACATGGTGGACGACCACTTCTTCAACGCCGACGGCGAGATGCTCGTCGTGCCTCAGGTGGGCGGACTGCGCTTCGTCACCGAGATGGGCGTGATGGAAGTCGCGCCGGGCGAGGTCTGCCTCTTGCCGCGCGGCCTCACCTTCAAGGTCGAACTGATGGACGACCAGGCCCGCGGCTACGTCTGCGAGAACTACGGTGCAAAGTTCACCCTGCCGGACCGCGGCCCGATCGGCGCCAACTGCCTGGCAAACCCGCGCGACTTCAAGACGCCGGTCGCCTGGTTCGAGGATAAGGAGACGCCCTGCCGCCTGACCGTGAAATGGTGCGGCGGCTTCCATATCACCGAAATCGACCATTCGCCGCTCGACGTGGTGGCCTGGCACGGCAACTACGCGCCCTTCAAGTACGACCTGTCGACCTTCTCGCCTGTCGGCGCCATCCTGTTCGACCATCCCGATCCGTCGATCTTCACGGTACTCACGGCGCCCTCGGGCGAGGAAGGCACGGCCAACATCGACTTCGTGATCTTCCCGCCGCGCTGGCTCGTGGCGGAAAACACCTTCCGCCCGCCCTGGTACCACCGCAACATCATGAGCGAGTTCATGGGGCTGATCCACGGCAAGTACGACGCCAAGGAGGAAGGCTTCGTGCCGGGCGGCATGAGCCTGCACAACATGATGCTGGCCCACGGTCCCGATGCCGACGGTTTCGAGAAGGCCTCGCGGGCCGACCTCAAGCCCGTGAAGCTCGACAACACAATGGCATTCATGTTCGAGACGCGTTTCCCGCAACTCCTGACGCGGTTTGCCGCTGAACTGGACACGCTGCAGGACAACTACATCGACTGCTGGAGCGGACTGAAGAAGCGCTTCAACGGTACGCCCGAGGGCGATTGGAGCTGACCGGCCAAGGCCGCGCAATGGCTCCGTCGGAGCAAACGGGAGGACATCATGGCGCATCTGGAACCGCTCGACCGGGAGAGCCTGCCGCAGTTCGCGGACAGGTTCGAGCGCTACGACCGCATTCGGGGCTTCCTGCCGAACTCGATCCTGACGATGAGCCGGCGCCCGGCAATCGCAGAGGCATTCATGCAGCTCAACCAAGCCATCCTCTATGAGGGCACGGTTCCGGAAGCGCTGAAGATGATGGTCGCCTACATGTCCAGTTCTGCCGCCGGGTGCCGCTACTGCCAGGCGCACATGGCGAACCTGTCCAGCGTCTACGGCGTGTCCGACGAGAAGCTTCAGGCGATGTGGTATTTCGAGGAGAGCGACCTCTTCCCGGAATCCGAGAAGGCCGCGTTGCGGCTGGCGCTCAATGCCGGCGGCGTCCCGAACACGGCCGATGAGTCCCACTTCGACGAATTGAAGAAGCATTTTTCCGAAGCCGAAATCGTGGAGATCGTCGCGTCGATCGCGCTGTTCGGCTATCTGAACCGCTGGAACGACACCATGGCCACCGCGATGGAGGACGTTCCGCAGAAACTCGCCGAGCGTGCGATCGGGCCGGCCGGATGGCAAGTCGGCAAGCATGCCGCCAGCGCGCGGCAACCCAAGGAGAATGAAGACAATGGCTAAATCCTTCGCATCGGCCGGCGACATGGCGGAGAAGAAGATCACCTTCACCGAGGTCGGCCGCGACCTCTGGGCCTTCACGGCGGAGGGGGATCCCAACACTGGCGTGATCATAGGCGACGACTCGGTCATGATCGTCGACGCGCAGGCGACGCCGAGGCTCGCCAACAAGGTGATCGAGAAGATCCGCGGCGTCACCGACAAGCCGGTCAAGTACGTCGTGCTGACGCATTACCACGCCGTGCGCGTGCTCGGCGCATCGGCCTACGGCGCCTCAGAGACGATCATGTCCCAGACCGCCCGCTCGATGGTCGTGGAGCGCGGCCAGGAGGACTGGGATTCGGAGTTCGCCCGCTTTCCGCGCCTGTTCCAGGGGCATGAGTCGATCCCCGGCCTGACCTGGCCGACCCTGACCTTCGGCGATTCCATGACGCTCTACCTCGGCAAGCGCCGCGTCGATCTCGAATTCCTCGGCCGCGGCCATACGGCCGGCGACATCGTCGCCCACGTGCCCGACGCCAACGTCATGTTCACCGGCGATCTCGTGGAGTACCACTCGGCCTGCTACTGCGGCGACGCGCATTTCTCCGACTGGCCCGAAACGCTGGAGATGATCCGCTCCTTCGGGCTGGACGCCATCGCGCCCGGGCGCGGCGACGCGCTGGTGGGTGAGGACAAGGTGAACGACGCGCTGGACAAGACGTCCGACTTCCTGGAATCGACCTATCGCCCGATCGCGCGCGTTGCCCAGGGCGGCGGCTCGCTGAAGGAAGCGTGGGACGCGGCCAGAGCCGTCTGCGACCCGAAGTTCTCCTCCTACGCGATCTACGAACACTGCCTGCCGTTCAACGTCGCGCGCGCCTACGACGAGGCACTCGGCATCGACACGCCGCGCATCTGGACGGCGGAGCGCGACAGAGAGATGTGGGAGCGGCTGCAGGGCTGAGGCGTGCGGGGAGGAGACGGAAGTTGGGTCAGCGGTCAGAGGACGGCGACGTCGTAGTCGCGGAAGGCGCGGTCGACGGTGAGGATCGTCAGGTTCTCGAGACGCGCCTGAGCGATCAGCATGCGGTCGAAGGGATCGCCGTGGTGGAGGGGCAATTCCGCGCATTGCATGGCGTGCTCGGCCCGAATCGGGAGCCCTTCGATATCGCTCTCCCCGAGAACTTGCAAAAGCCGGTTGGGCATTCGGAGCTTGCCGATCGCGGATTTGATCGCAATTTCCCATATGGTAGCAGCGCTGACAAACTTCGGAACGTCGCCATCCAATGCTCGTCTGTGGTCGGGCGACAGACGCGGACTATCCATCAGTTCCCAAAGCAGTACGTGCGTATCGATGAGGAGGCCCTTCGCGCTCACTTCAAATACTCATCCCATTCGGGACCGAGTTCGTCAAAATCGGGTGCGATCCAGATTTCGCCCTTCATCGCACCACGAATTCTGCGTCGCGGCGCACCAACTCCGGCTGCCGCCAGTTCGACCACCGGCTTTCCGTCGCGCGTGATCTCGATGCGCTCGCCTGCTTCGGCGCGGCGCAGCAGTTCGCCTATGCGCGCCTCCGCCTCTTCCGCCGTCACGCTCATTGCCTTGCCGGACCGTGTGTGCTCGTTCATCGGGCGCATCCTCTGGTCCACCAATCTACGTCATTCCCGGCTCCCCGACAAACGGGCTGCCGCCGCTGGACCGTCGCCAATCCGATGACACGCATCTTCGAAACGCCCCTCTATCCCTACCAGCGTTCGGCCGATCAGGACGCGGCCGTGCCGGTGCGCCATCCGGCGATCGTCGTCGGTGCCGGCCCGGTCGGACTGGCTGCCGCGATCGATCTGGCGATGCACGATGTTCCCGTGGTTGTGCTCGACGACAACGACAAGGTCTCCTTCGGCTCGCGCGCCATCTGCTTTTCCAAGCGGGCGCTGGAGATCCTCGACCGGCTCGGAGTCGACCCCGCCATGGTCGACAAGGGCGTCACCTGGAACCTCGGCAAGGTGTTTTTCGGCGAGCGGCAGGTCTACGAGTTCAACCTCTTGCCCGAGGCAGGACACAAGCGCCCCGCCTTCATCAATCTGCAGCAGTACTATCTGGAGCAGTATCTCGTCGAACGCGTGAACCGGCTTGCCGCCGAAGGCAAGGCGATAGAGATCCGCGGCCGCAACCGGGTGACAGCCGTTTCGCCTGCTGATCACCATTTGGCGCTGACGGTGGACACGCCGGACGGACCATACGACGTCGAGGCCGATTGGCTGATCGCCTGCGACGGCGCCAACTCGCCGATCCGTGCCATGCTCGGCCTCGATTTCGTTGGACGTATCTTCGAGGACAACTTTCTGATCGCCGACGTGAGGATGGACGCGGAATTCCCGACCGAGCGCTGGTTCTGGTTCGATCCCCCTTTCAACAAGGGCCAGTCCGCCCTCCTTCACAAGCAGCCCGATGGCGTCTGGCGCATCGATCTCCAGCTCGGCTGGAACATCGACAAGGAGAAGGAGAAGCAGCCGGAAAATGTCATCCCGCGCCTCAAGGCGATGCTTGGCGAGGACGTCCAGTTCGAGCTGGAGTGGGTATCCATCTACACCTTCCAGTGCCGGCGCATGGAGAGCTTCCGCCATGGCCGTGTTCTCTTTGCCGGCGATGCCGCCCACCAGGTCTCGCCGTTTGGCGCACGCGGTGCGAATTCCGGCATTCAGGACACCGACAATCTCGTCTGGAAGCTGAAGCTGGTGATGGACGGCGCAGCGCCCGAAAGCCTGCTCGACACATACGATGCCGAGCGCCTGCACGGGGCTGACGAGAACATCCTCAACTCGTCCCGCTCGACGGACTTCATCACGCCGAAATCAGACACCAGCCGGCTGTTCCGCAATGCCGTGCTTGATCTGGCGGAAAAGTTCGAGTTCGCGCGGCCGCTCGTCAATTCCGGCCGTCTCTCGGTGCCCTGCGCCTATGACGCCTCGGCGCTGAACGGACCAGACGCCGAAGGCCTGCCCGCACGCACGCGTCCCGGAACGCCGGTCCCGGATGCGCCTGTCGGCGGCGACTGGCTGACCGACATGGTCGGTGGCCGTTTCCAGCTCCTTACAATCGATGTCGGCGCGGCGGAACGGATGGAGGTTGACGGTGTCCGCGTGGAACGCCTGGCGCTTTCGGCCACGGACGATCCGGGCGGGATGCTTGCGGAGCGGTTCCTGGGCGGTGCTTCCGGCGCGGTCTATCTGCTTCGGCCGGACCAGCACGTTGCTGCGCGCTGGACCGCATTCGACGAGAGCGCGGTGGCGGCCGCGGTCCGCACCGCGCTCGGACGGGCATGAGGGGGATGGCAATGGCGAAGCTCGTTACCCGACCCAACATCCGCGCACCGGACGATTTCTACGCCGACCTGCTCGCGCTGCACGAAGGCCGCAGCAAGGAGGAGAGCGACGCCGTCAACGCGCGGCTGATCCTGATCCTCGCCAACCACATCGGCGACCGCGAGGTACTAGCCGAGGCGATGGAGGCCGCGAAGGTGGAGTAACCGGTCTCGGGCGTCGCCACCTGCTCGCCTGTCCGGCTAGCGTTTTCCGCTGGTCAGCGCCTTGAGCCGGTAGACTGCTTCCAGTGCCTCCTTCGGCGTCATCTCGTCCGGGTGCAGCGACGCAACTGCCTCGGACAGGGCATCATTCTTAGCCGGCTTTTTTTCTTCGCGACGAACGGCGGCTGAGAACAGCGGCAGGTCATCGATCAGGCGGTTGGTCCTGCCCGAAACCTCTCCCTGCTCAAGCTGTTCGAGCACCGCGCGCGCGCGCGTCACGACCGCCTCGGGCAGGCCGGCCAGCCGCGCGACCTGCACGCCATAGGAGCGGTCGGCCGCTCCCTTGCCGACCTCGTGCAGGAACACGACGTCGCCTTCCCATTCCTTCACCCGCATGGTCACGTTGGAAAGGCGCGGCAGTTTATCCGCCAGCGCCGTCATCTCGTGGAAGTGCGTGGCGAAAATGGCGCGACAGCGATTGTGCTCGTGCAGGTATTCCACCGCGGCCCAGGCGATCGACAGGCCGTCGAACGTGGCGGTGCCTCGCCCGATCTCATCAAGGATCACCAGCGAACGCTCGCCCGCCTGGTTCAGGATAGCCGCCGTCTCCACCATCTCGACCATGAAGGTCGACCGCCCGCGGGCGAGATCGTCCGAGGCGCCGACGCGCGAAAACAGCCTGTCGACGACGCCGATATGGGCGCTCTGCGCCGGAACGTGGCTGCCCATCTGGGCCATCACAGCGATCAGCGCGTTCTGGCGCAGGAAGGTCGACTTGCCGCCCATGTTCGGGCCGGTCAGGAGCCAGATGGCGCCATGCTTTGATCCCTGCGCAGGAGAGAGATCGCAGTCGTTGGCGACGAAGGGTTCCGCCGCCTGCCGCCGCAGCGCCTGCTCGACCACCGGGTGACGGCCGCAGTCGACACGGAATTCGAGGCTCAGATCGACGCTCGGGCGGCAGTAATTCTCCTCCTCGGCAAGGACAGCGAGCGCGGCCGACACGTCGAGCGTGGCAAGCGCCGCCGCGGCATTCCGCAAAGTCTCGGCCGCCGCGACCGCTTCGGCAACAAGCGCATCGAAGATTTCCAGTTCGATTGCCAGAGCGCGTTCGGCGGCGTTGGCAATCTTCGTCTCCAATCCGGCCAGTTCCGTCGTCGTGAAGCGCATGGCGTTGGCCATCGTCTGGCGATGGATGAAGCGCGCTTTCGCCGCGTCCGACCCCATCATGATGGCCTGGTGGTTGGACGTCACCTCGATGTAGTAGCCGAGCACGTTGTTGTGCCGGATCTTCAGCGACCGGATGCCGGTCTCCGATACAAGCGCCGCCTCCATTTCGGCGATCACCCGCCGGGCCTGGTCGCGCAGGCCGCGCATCTCGTCGAGTTCGGCATGACAGCCGGCACGCACGAAGCCGCCGTCGCGCTTCAAGAGCGGCATCTCGTCGGCGAGCGCGGCGCCGAGATGTTCCCCGAACGGCCGTGGGAGGGAGCGCAGCCCGCTCACTGCGTCCGTCGTTTCCCCGGGAAGCGCTAGGCCTTGGAAAAGTGCGGCGACCTCGGCCGCCGCCTCCATGCCGGCGCGCAGGGCGCCGAGGTCGCGCGGGCCGCCGCGATTGAGCGCCAGCCGGGAAAGCGCGCGCGGCATGTCGGGAGTGCCCTTCAGCGCCGCCCGCACGCTGTCGGCAAGCGTCCGCTCGGCCCGGAAGAAGGAGACCGAGTCCAGACGTCGGCCGATTTCGTCCCGATCGGTGGAGGGCGAGGTGAGGCGCTCGGCAAGCAGGCGTGCGCCACCGCCGGTCAGCGTCCGGTCGATGGCCTCGAAGAGCGCACCGCTGCGGCTGCCCGTAAGCGTCTTCACCAGTTCGAGATGCGCGCGCGTCGCAGGGTCGATGAACAGCGTCGACGCACCGTCCTGCCGGGACGGCGGCGTGAGCAGCGGCCGCTCGGCCTTCTGCGTACGCTCGACATAGCCGATCGCCGCGCCGATCGCCGAGAGTTCGGCGCGCGAGAAAAGCCCGAACCCGTCCAGCGTCGAGACGCCGTAGAAGCGGCCGGCCCGTTCCTCACAGGCGGAGGAATCGAACAGGCTCGGCGGCAGCGGCGTGACAGCGCGGCCGAGAACGTCGAACACCGAGCGGAACTCGGGATCGTGGAAGACCGGCTCCGCCACGATCAGTTCGCGCGGGTCGATGCGCATGATGTCGGCGAGCAGCCTGTCGCGCGTCGTGCCGGCCACGAGGAAAGAGCCGGTGGAGATGTCGATCCAGGCCAGCGCCAGATCCTCCTCGCCGCGAACACGGCCGAGCGCCATCAGGTAGTTCGACTCCGACGGCGCGAGCAGCTTCTCCTCGGTGATGGTGCCCGGCGTCACCAGCCGCACCACGTCGCGCTTCACCACGGATTTCGCGCCGCGCTTCTTCGCCTCGGCGGGATCCTCGATCTGCTCGCAGACGGCGACGCGATGGCCGAGGCCGATCAGCTTCTGCAGGTAGTCGTCCGCCGAATGCACCGGCACGCCGCACATCGGGATGTCCTGGCCGAGATGCTTGCCACGCTTGGTCAGCGTGATGCCGAGCGCCCGGCTCGCCACCTCCGCGTCCTCGAAGAACAGCTCGTAGAAATCGCCCATGCGATAGAACAGCAGCGAGTCCGGGTTGGCCGACTTGATCTCGATGAACTGCTCCATCATCGGCGTCGGAGCCGAGGCAGGATCGGGGCGGATCGGGCGTTCCTGGTTCAAGGGGCGGGGCCGTCGGCTGTGAACGGGTCGCACGAAAGCGTGCGCTCGTTCCTGCTTGGCGATTTACAGAGGCGAAGTGTAGCCTTAATCCGGTTGCTCCACAAAAGAAGCATGCACGCGCCGCAATGGCGCGGCTTGGGAGGGAAAGCCAATGCCGGTCAAGGACACCAGCGAACAGGGACCGTCGGTCAGCGCTCAGGAGGCGCTGGAGTTCCACTCCATGGGACGGCCCGGCAAACTGGAGATCAACCCGACCAAGCCGATGGCGACCCAGCGCGACCTGTCGCTCGCCTATTCGCCGGGCGTCGCCGTACCGGTCAAGGCGATCGCCGAAGACCCCAGCCGCGCCTTCGACTACACGACGCGAGGCAACATGGTGGCGGTCATTTCCAACGGCACCGCGATCCTCGGCATGGGCAATCTCGGCGCGCTCGCTTCCAAGCCGGTGATGGAAGGCAAGGCGGTACTGTTCAAGCGCTTCGCCGACGTCGATTCGATCGATCTCGAGGTCGACACCGAGGACGCCGACGAGTTCGTCAACTGCGTGCGCTTTCTCGGCCCCTCCTTCGGCGGCATCAACCTCGAAGACATCAAGGCGCCGGAGTGCTTCATCATCGAACAGCGGCTGCGCGAACTGATGGATATCCCCGTCTTCCACGACGACCAGCACGGGACGGCGATCATTTCGGCGGCCGGCCTTATCAACGCCCTCGAGATCACCGGCCGCGACATGAAGACGGCGAAGCTCGTCTGCAACGGCGCGGGTGCGGCCGGCATCGCCTGCATCGAACTGGTCAAGGCGATGGGCTTCTCGCCGCAGAACGTCATCCTCTGCGACACCAAGGGCGTCGTCTACCAGGGCCGCGAGGAGGGTATGAACCAGTGGAAGTCGGCGCACGCGGTGAAGACCGACAAGCGCACGCTGGCCGAGGCGCTCGACGGCGCCGACATCGTCTTCGGCCTATCCGCGAAAGGGGCACTCACCCCGGCCATGATCCAGTCCATGGCCAAGGACCCGGTCATCTTCGCCATGGCGAATCCCGATCCCGAGATCACGCCGGAGGAAGTGGCGGAAATCCGCACCGACGCCATCATGGCGACGGGACGGTCGGACTATCCCAACCAGGTCAACAACGTGCTGGGCTTCCCCTACATCTTTCGCGGTGCGCTCGACGTTCGCGCCACCACCATCAACGACGCCATGAAGGTGGCTGCGGCCGAAGCGCTCGCGGCACTTGCGCGGCAGGACGTGCCGGACGACGTCGCCGCCGCCTACCAGGGCAACCGGCCGAAGTTCGGCCGCAACTACATCATCCCGGTTCCCTTCGACCCGCGCCTGATCTCCGCCATTCCCGTGGCGGTCGCCAAGGCGGCGATGGACACGGGCGTAGCGCGCCGGCCTATCCTCGACATGGAGAAATACGCGCAGGAACTGTCGGCCCGCCGCGACCCGATCGCATCCACGCTCCAGCGCATCTACGACCGCGTGCGCCGCCAGCCCAAGCGGGTCGTCTTCGCCGAGGGCGAGGAGGAGCAGGTCATGCGCGCCGCCGTCTCCTACGTGAACCAGCGGCTCGGCACCGCGATCCTCGTCGGCCGCGAGGATCAGATCAAGGAGACCGCCCGCAATGCCGGCGTCGACCTGAACAAGCCGGGCATCGAGATCATCAATGCCCGCCTTTCACGCCGCAACGCTGTCTATGCAGACTACCTCTACGAGCGCATGCAGCGAAAGGGTTACCTCTTCCGCGACTGCCAGCGGCTGATCAACAACGACCGCAACCATTTCGCAGCAACCATGGTCGCGCTCGGCGACGCCGACGCCGTGGTGACCGGTGTCACGCGCAACTATTCGACCGCGCTGGACGACATAAGGCGTGTCATCGACGCCAAGCCCGGCCACCGGGTGATCGGCGCCTCCATCGTGCTGGCGCGCGGACGCACCGTCATCGTGGCAGACACCGCAGTGCACGACATGCCGAATTCCGAACAGATAGCCGACATAGCGGAGGAGGTGGCGAATTTCGCCCGGCGTATGGGTTACGAGCCGCGCGTGGCCATGCTCGCCTACTCGACCTTCGGCCATCCGCCCGGCGAACGTTCGGAGCGGGTCATGGAAGCGGTCAAGATCCTCGACAAGCGCCGCGTCGATTTCGAATATGATGGCGAGATGGCGGCTGACGTGGCGCTCAACGCCAAGCTGATGCGGCAGTATCCGTTCTGCCGCCTGTCGGGCCCGGCGAACGTGCTGGTCATGCCGGCCTTCCATTCGGCCTCGATCGCCACGAAGATGCTTCAGGAACTTGGCGGTTCCATGGTGATCGGGCCGCTGCTGGTGGGGCTCAACAAGCCTGTCCAGATCGTCAGCCTGAACGCCAAGGACAGCGACATCGTCAACATGGCGGCGATCGCCGCCTACAGCGCCGGGTCATGACGTATCAGGTCTGAGGGTCGGGAACGTCGATTGTTTCCGTCAGCCGTTCCGGCTCGCTCTTCGCAGCGGGCGAGGAGCGGACGCGCAGGGGCGGCGCGTTGCCGTCCTTGCCCTCGCCCATGTAGACGGTGAGGTGCGGGAAGGGAATCTCGACGCCGGCCTCGTCCAGCACTTCCTTGACGACCTCGTTGTAGGCGCGGCCGACGCCCCATTGCGAGCCCGGCAGCGTCTTGATGCGCACACGAACGACGACGGCGGAATCGCCGAGCTCGTTGACGCCGAACATCTCGAGATCCCCGATGATGGCGTCCTTGTGCTCGCCCTCCCTCAGGCGTTCGAAGGCGACGCCGAGCAGGCGCTTCACCTCCTTGATGTCCTCCCGATAGGCGACCCCGATGTCGGCCACGTGATAGGAGAAGCCGCGCATGAAGTTGGTGACGGTGTCGACCGACGAGAACGGCACGATGTGATAGTTACCGTCGATGCTGCGCAGGCCGACCGAACGGACGGTGAGCTTCTCCACGACGCCGGTCGTGCTGCCCACGGTGACGACGTCGCCCTCGTTCATAGCGTTCTCGAACTGGATGAAGACGCCGGTGATGATGTCCTGCACCAGCTTCTGGGCGCCGAAGCCGATGGCGAGGCCGGCCACGCCCGCGCCGGCGATCAGCGGTCCGATGTTGACCCCGATCTGCGACAGGGCGAGCATCAGGCCGAGCACGATCAAGGTGACCAGCGCCGCGTTGCGGAACAGCGCCAGCAGCGTCCGTTCCCGCGCCGTCGGCACCGTCCCGAAGGATGGATTGAGCCTGTAATCGATCCACGACGAGACCGCCAGCCACAGCACCAGGGCGATCAGGACCGTCAGGAACGCGCCGAACAACCCGCCGATGACCGACGACCCGGTCTCGCTGGCAGCCCATTCCACAACGTCCACCAGTTCCCAGATGTCGACCACCGCGAGCAGGAGGACCATAAGGATGATGAACCGGACGATCTTCAGGATTGTCGGCACGTAGTGGTTCAGCTGGCGCTCGAGCAGCGGCAGGCGCGCCTTCAGGTCCTCGGGCAGCCGCATGCCCCCGGTGATCGCGCGGCGGATGACCGCCATGACCAGCGCTGCCGCCGCAATCGCGATCAGCGTCTGCGCCGTCGAGACGAGCATGTATTCCATCGCGCGGTCGGGCCGCGTGACGGAGACCAGAAAGAGCGCCACGACGTAGAAGATTGCGAAGATGTGCCAGACGCCGCCGATGAGCTGAAGGGCGCGGCGCGACGAAATGCCGGGAAGTCCCTCGCCGTAGTCGCGGATGGCCTCGCCGACCTTGCTCTTCTTCTGCAGGATGATGACGATCGCCATCACGGCCGCGGTGATCTGGATCACCATGCGCAGTCCGCGGCCCGCCGCGAAAGACAGGGTGGAATTGGTGAAGGAGACGAAAAAGAGGATGCCGTAGCCGAGGAAGCCGGTCAGCCGCGCGCTCCAGAAATACCAGAAGTTCGCCTCGGTGTCGGTGATCCGCAGGACGCGCAGCCCGCCATAGCGCGGCGCGAGAAGGAAACGCAGCGCGACCTTGATGGCCTCAACGACAAGGAAGGCATTGAGGAAGTAGGCAAGCTGGACCTGCATGCGACCCATCTCGGCACCGCTGAAGAGCGCGATGCCGTAGCCCGCCGCCCATGCGACGAGAATGATGGCGAGATCGATCAGCCCGCCAGCCAGACGATAGACCAGGCGTCCGACCGTCCCGACCCTTGCCGAACGCCGCTCCAGCGACGCGAAGGGGCGCCGGGCGAGGAGCCGCAGCAGATAGAAGATCGCAAAGGCCGCCGCTGCGACGAGGACCACGCGCAGCACCAGTGAACCGAAGGCTTCCCAGCCGATGGTGGTCGTGCCTTCGAGCAGTCCGGCGAGGCCGTAGACGGACCGGACGATCTGGATACCGACCGCCGACGCCGCTTCGGCCGCGCCTTGCGTGTACGCGCCGATGCGCTGTGCCAGCGAAAGGGTCGGCGCGGCGGGCGCCGGTTGGGTGTCGGCGGATCTCGACGCCCCGGCCGCGCCGCGCAGGTACTCGATCAGCGCCGCGCGTCCCGCCGGGTCCTCCAGCGCTTGCACCAGCGCTTCGGCCAGCGCTGGATCGATGCCCGCGCGCTCGCTGGATTGCTCCGCCGCAGCCTCCGTCTCTGGAAGGACCTGGGCGAATGCCGAAGCCGACGGGCCGAAGGCGAGGATCGCCGTCAGGAAAATGCTGAAAATGAGGCTGAGCGGGTTCGACATCACGGTCCGGGTAGCCAATGAAGACTTGTAAGGCAAGTTTCGCCGGCGGCGCGACCGCGGATCCCTCCCGGCGACCGCCAGACCGCGGACAAGAAAGCGGCCCGGAGTCGAGGCCGGGCCGCGTTTCGAAACGTCGACTGTCGGGACTAGCTTCGGTCGATGTACCGCACCGACATGTCGCGTCCGTCCGCCCTGATCTTGACTGAGAGGGGCCGGCCGGCCTGCGAGTAGCCTGCGAACTCATAGTAGATGTCGAGATCGCGCGTCAGGCTGCGGGTCGAATGGGCGACGCGGAAACGTCCGAGTTCATTGCGGACAACCCTGCGGACGGATTCTGGAACCGCTTCGAGCGGCACCGACTGGTCGATCGAATGGATGCGACCGTTCGGCAGCACGTCGACTTCGACGCGGCGTCCGTTCTCCAGATCCTGCCCGGCGATCTCGATTACGCGCCGGCCGTCATCGATCTCGAACTCGTATGTGCTGAAGCGCGCATCCGGAACGGCGTAGCGCGCCGTCCTCAGTGCACGCCTGGCGAGTTCGGCGCGCCGCTCCTCGCGGGCGGTCTGGCGATCCGAGCCGCGCGAGGCCTGGCCGTCGCCCCGCATCGTTTCGCGATCACGCATCTGCCAGCCCGTATCTTCGTCGCGGGCGGCGGATCGGCTGCTGCGGTCGGTTCGGTCCTGGCGGTTCACCGTCTCCTGTCCGGGACCTGCTCCGAGGTCCCAGCTCCTGTCGTCCTGGAACTGCTCGATGTCGCCGGGGACCTGTTCGCCCTCCTCGATGATGTCGCTGAAATCTTCCTGCTTCCCGCGATCGGTGCTTGCAGTGCGATCCTGACCGTCATTCATGCGGTTGCGGGTCTCGACGTCATCGTCGGCGACGTCGGGGATCGGAAGCAAGTCGGCGAGATCGCCGAATGTCCGGTCGTGCGAGGCCTGGGCATCCCGGTTTCTGTCATCGGGACGATGCCACTCAGAAGGCTGCCCTCCGTCGTCGTCCGCCTCTGCGACGTCGGCACTCGCGCCGGGGTTGACGGGCGGATCGCCCATCGCATCGCGGACCGATCCATCGTTTCGGCCGGTCTCGTCGATCGCGTCGAGAATGTCCTCGCTTCGCAGGCCATTCTCTTCGGCCGTGTAGTCGGGACAGTTCATCTGCAACTGGGCGGTCGTGTCTTTCTGGCCTCCGCCGGAATCCTGCGCCATCGCGGGCGTCATGCCGATCGCCAGAACGCTGACTCCAGCCATCATAAGATGTCTCACTTTGCTCTCCCATATCTTTGCTGCGGGGGCGGACTGTCTCGGTTTTCCCCGCACTTTTCTTTGCGTATGCTGCAGCGACAGTCCCTTGGGACAACCCTTCAGGGTGGGATTTGTTCGATCCGATCCGGTTCGATCCCTCGTCTGCCCGGCGAATGTCCCTGCCCCCGGAACAAATGACGCCGCGGCCTGTTCCACGAGTGATGAGGGAACGGACGGCATGTTGACCGAACACATGCTCGAGCACATCGTGGCGATGAACGTCGTCGCGCCCTTCGCGGTTCTCGCGGGGCGCGGCTTTTTCATGCACCGGGCCTCGCCGTCAAGATGGCTCGGCGTCGCCATCGTTCTTCAGATTGTTCTTTTGTGGGGCTGGCACATGCCGGCGGGTCTGACCTTCGCGGTACGAAACCCGGCCGCCCTCCTCGCCATGCATCTCTCGCTCTTTGCCGCTGCCCTCCTGTTCTGGGCCGCCGTGATTGACGCGGCCGGCACGCGCGCCTGGGGCGCGCTGAGCGCGCTCCTCGTCACTGCCAAGCTGTCCTGCCTCCTCGGCGCCCTCTTCATCTTCGCACCACGACCGCTCTATGCGGGCTATCTTGCATCGAACGGCATCCAGACCGATGGTTCGGCACTGGAGGACCAGCACGTGGCAGGCTTGCTGATGCTCACGGCATATACCTTCAGCTACATCGGCGCGGCGGTGGTGATCGTGGCGCGATGGCTGTCGGAGGTCGAGAAAGCTCCCAGCTGGCATGACGGTCCGGCCTGACCATGTGGCGGCCGAAGAAGTTCAAGGCGCAACGGGCGGCGTTCTACCTGATCGTGTTCATGGCCATCGGTGCCGTGGGCGCCGCGGGGCTCATGCTCTCCGGCGTCTACAACGTCGCGGCATCCGCAAGACATTTCTCCATCACGGAGTACCTCATCAAGGTGGTCCTATGGCGCTCGGTCGCATTCCATAGCCGCGGCGGCCCCGAGGCTCCCGACCTCGCCGACCCCGGCCTCATCCGGTTGGGGGCGAACCACTTCGCCGCCGGGTGCGCTCCCTGCCACGGAAGCCCCGTGCAGGACGGCTCGGCGGCGGGGGAACGGATGTATCCC
>CATMOC010000011.1 GCA_950071955.1 uncultured Mesorhizobium sp.
TTCCGATCTGCCCGAAGTCTTTCCCTTGCCGCCAGGCGGCGATATCATGTCCTTTTGGAAATTGTCCTCGCCCTCACGCAAGTTGACCAGGCCCATCGAGACGAGGCTCTCGGCGTTGTCGATGAGGGACTGCGCCGGCGGGATGGGAGTCATCCCGAGCTGTGTGATGCACTTCTCGAGGACAGCCGGCGGCGTGCCACCGGTGTGGCGGTAGTGACGCTCTCGTCCGATTCTTCAAAACCGGCGATGGGCGTGTCGGCTCCGGCAGATGTCTCGCCCAGGCCGGTAGCGGAGTCATCGCTATCGGTCATCCCCTTCCGGTGGGAGCGTTTCTCCTTCTTGCGCTGCCGGCGTGCGAGATCCTCGATCGCCTCCCGCGCCCTGGTCTGCACCGGATGCGCCGCGCCCACATAGCCAGCCGTCTCCTCGCCTAAATGCACTGCCGTGCAGAGAAAGCCGGCATGTTTGCCGGAGCAATTGTTGTGGAGTGGCCCCGGCGTCTCGCCCGAGCGCGCGAGATCGAGCGCGACAGGCAGATCGAAGGGCCAATGGCAGCCGCATTCGAGCCGCTCCGGGCCAAGGCCGGCCTTGGTCAGCATCCCGGCGGCAAGGCGCACATGCTCCGGCTCGCCCGAATGGGATGCGCAGGCCAGTGACAGGTCCTTCTCGTCGAGGCCGTAGCGCGCCGCCGCCGCTCGATCGCGTGCGCGACGACTTCGACACGTCGGAGCTCTTCTGGATCGTCCAGAACGGATTCAAGTTCACCGGAATGCCGGCCTGGCCGGGCGAGGGTCGTGACGACGAGGTCTGGCCGCTCGTCGCCTATCTGGAGCACCTGCCGGAGACGAGTCCGGAGGAATTCGCGGCGATGACCGGCGATTCCGGTGGAACATTCCGCGCGCAGCATGGCCTCGATTTCGGCGTCGGTTTCGAATCCTCTGGCGAGGGGCTGCTGCGCTATTGCGCTACGTGCCACGGCGAGGCGGGCGCGCGTTCCGTGGATGGCCTCGTGCCGGCGCTCGCCGGGCAGAATGCCGCCTACCTGCGCCGGTCGCTGGAGGAATACCGGCAGAACCGGCGCCAGAGCGGCATGATGGAGACTGTCGCGGCGGAACTGGATACGGACACCATCGCCGAACTCGCGGACCATTATTCCCGCGCGCGACCAGCCGACCAGACTGTCGAGCAACGGCCGGATGCGGCCAGCATCGAGCGCGGCCGCGCGATCGCACTCCATGGCGTACCGACGGAGCGCGTTCCTCCCTGCGCGGCATGCCATTCGGGAACGAAATCGGACCAGTTCCCGCGCCTGGCCGGCCTCTCCGCCCCATACATCGAGGTCCAATTGCAGCTCTTCCACGACGGTGTGCGGACTCAGTCGCCCTACGCCGAGATCATGCACAACGTCGCCCGCTACATGAACCGGGAGGAGATGGAAGATGTCGCCGCCTATCTCGCGTCCCTGCCTCCGGGAGCGGTGATGGGCGCGGAAGACGTCCTGGCGGGAGAGGGCCGATGAAGAATTCCGCCGCACGCCTCCTCTTCCTGGCCACGGCGATGGCCACGAGCGGCTGCGCCGGCGTCCAGTCCGCGCTGATGCCGCGCGGCGAGGAGGCGATAGAGGTCGATCGCCTGTTCTGGACGATCACCGGGATCAGCGCATTCGTCACCGGGCTGGTGGTGGCGGCGGTCGCCGTGGCGATCTTCGGCCCGCCGCGCTGGCGCGATCGACTCGACAAGGACTGGATCGTCTGGGGCGGGGGCGTCGTCTTTCCGGTCGTCGTATTGACCGGCGTCTTCATCTACGGGCTGATCGTGCTACGGTCGGGAGACGTGCGCGCCCGGGAAGCGGAAGAGCCGGGCATCACCGTCGTCGGCAAGCGCTGGTGGTGGGAGGTCGTCTATACCGGCCCGAACGGCGAGCCGGTGACCACCGCCAACGAACTGCGGATTCCCGCCGGGCGCCCCATCGCGATCAGGCTGGAATCGGACAATGTGATCCACAGTTTCTGGGTCCCGCGGCTTGCCGGCAAGCTGGACATGATCCCCGGCCGCAGCAACGTCCTGACGCTGGAGGCGACGGAGCCTGGCCTCAGCCGGGGCCAGTGCGCCGAATATTGCGGCGGCGCGCACGCGCTCATGGCCTTCTACGTCGAGGTGCTGCCGCAGGAGGAATATGACGACTGGCTGGCGCACGAGGCATCCGACGCCAGGCCTCCCGAAAGCGAGCAGGAGATCCAAGGGCAGGAGGTCTTCATGCGAAGCGGCTGCGGCGCCTGCCATTCGATCCGCGGCACCGAGGCGAACGGCGTCATCGGCCCCGATCTGACCCATCTCGGCAGCCGCCACTCCCTCGCCGCAGCCGCCCTGCCCAACAGCAAGGCGGCCATCGCCACCTGGATCGTGGAAAACCAACACATCAAGCCCGAAAACCTGATGCCCGAATACCGCATCTTCGAGCCGGAGGAACTCGACGCGGTCGCGGCCTATCTCGAGAGCCTGGAGTAGGCCATGCTCGATTTCACCCAGTTCGGCCTCGCCATCAACATCGCGCTGTTTGCCGCCGCCGCGATCGTTGTCTGGTTCGCGGGCGCGCGGCTGACAGGCTATGCGGATGCGATCAGTCGCGTGACCGGCGCCGGTCAGGCAGTCGTCGGCATCATCCTGCTGGCCGGTGTGACCTCGCTGCCCGAGATCGGCGTCACGGCGACCGCGTCGATCTCCGGCGATGCGCAGCTTGCGGTCAACAACCTGTTCGGGAGCATCGCGCTGCAGGTGGCGCTGCTGGCGGTCGTCGATCTCTTTGTCGGCCGCGACGCGCTGACCTCGGTCGTCCCCGATCCGACCGTCCTGTTCGAAGGCACGTTGAACGTCATCCTGATCAGCTTCGCCGCCGGCGCGATGGTCGCGGGCGACGTGCCGTTCCTCGGCGTCGGTCTCTGGGCCTGGGGATGCCTGTTCGGCTATGTCGGGGGCGTCTGGATGCTGTCCAAGGCGCAAGGCAAGCGGCCCTGGCTCGCGGCGCGCGGCGGCGAAGTCGACACGCCGCTGATCCGCGAACAGTCCGAACGCGAGGAGGCGTCCGCCGCCGAGGACGACAGCCTGAAGACCTTGTTGCTGAAGATTGGCGTTGTGGCCGCGATCATTCTCGTGTCAGGCTTCGTGCTTGCCAGGAGCGGCGACGCGATCGCCCAGCAGAGCGGGCTCGGCCAGAGCTTCGTCGGCTTCGTGCTCGTTGCCTTCGCCACATCGCTTCCCGAACTCAGCACGGCCATCACCGCCGCCAGGCGCCGGCTCTATACCATGGCGATCTCCGACATCCTCGGCACCAACATCATCAACGTCGCGTTGCTGTTCGTGGTCGACCTGCTCGACACCGATCCCGAGCCGGTGCTGAACCGCGTTGGCGATTTCGCGGTCTTCGGCGCGCTGCTGGCGGTGGTCCTCACCGCCATCTTCATGGCCGGGATCGCCGAGCGGCGGGACAAGACGATCCTGCGCATGGGCTACGATTCGCTGCTCGTCATGATTGCCTACGCGGGCGGCGTCGCCATCCTCTATACATTGCGGCCGGACACATGACCGAGACCACCGAAAGAAAGCTCCCGAACGAGGGAAACAGGCCCAAGGAGGAGGTCGACGAGCTCCTGCGCATCTGGGCCATGCCCAAGGGTTTCAGGCTGGTCACGGCGGTCAACAACACCGTCATCGGCCTGCTCTACATCGGCGCGGCCTTCGCCTTCTTCATCGCCGCCGGCGTACTCGCGCTCCTCATGCGCACGCAGCTCGCCGTTCCCGAAAACGACTTCCTGAGCCAGGACCTCTACAACCAGATCTTCACCGTCCACGGCACCACGATGATGTTCCTCTTCGCGGTACCGGCCGTGGAGGCCCTCGGCGTGATGCTGCTGCCGCAGATGCTGGCGGCCCGCGACCTGCCCTTCCCGCGGCTCAGCGCCTTCGCCATCTGGGCCTATGTCGTGGGCGGGACCGTCTTCTTCTCGACCGTGCTCTACGACCAGGCGCCGAAGGGCGGCTGGTTCATGTACACGCCGCTGACCCTGAAGGAGTTCTCGCCCGGCGACAACGCCGACTTCTGGCTGCTCGGCATCGGCTTCATCGAGATTTCCGCGATCGCCGGCGCGATCGAGATCGTCGTGGGTGCGCTTCGTACCCGCCCGCCCGGCATGTCGCTCTCGAAGATGCCGATCTTCGGCTGGGCGATGCTCATCTTCGCCGCGATGATCATGTTCGCCTTCCCGGCCGTCATCCTCGGCACCATGCTGCTCGAGATCGAGCGCTCCTTCGGCTGGCCGTTCTTCACCGCCGACAAGGGCGGCGACCCGGTACTGTGGCAGCACCTCTTCTGGTTCTTCGGCCATCCCGAGGTCTACATCATCTTCCTGCCTGCGGCGGGGCTCGTCTCGATGATCGTGCCGACCATGGCCCAGCGTCCGCTCATCGGCTACAATCTGATCGTCGTCGCGCTCATCGCCACCGGTTTCTTCTCCTTCGGTCTCTGGGTCCACCACATGTTCACGACGGGCATACCGTCGCTCAGTCTCGCCTTCTTCTCAGCGGCGAGCATGGCGGTGGCGGTGCCGTCGGGGATCCAGATGTTCTCCTGGATAGCCACCATCGCCGGAAGCAAGGGCCGGTTCCGCATCAACACGCCCTCGCTCTTCGTGCTTGGCTTCATCTTCATATTCACGGTCGGCGGGCTCACCGGCATCATGGTCGCGCTGGTGCCGCTCGACTTCCAAGTGCACGACACCTACTTCGTGGTCGCGCATTTCCACTACGTGCTGATCGGCGGGATGGTCTTCCCGCTGTTCGCCACCTTCTACTACTGGACGCCGATGGTAGCGAAGCGCCAGCTGTCCGAGCGGCTCGGGCGCTGGGTGTTCTGGCTGATGTTCGTCGGCTTTAACGTTGCCTTCTTCCCCATGCACATCACCGGTCTGCGCGGCATGCCGCGCCGCGTCTGGACCTACGAGTCCGGCCTCGGCTGGGACTGGCTGAACATGATCTCGACCGTGGGCGCCTACATCTTCGCAGCCGGCGTCGCGATCTTCGTGATCGACCTCTTCCGCAATTTCCGCGCCGGCGAGGGCGGCCCGGACAATCCGTGGAACGCCGGCACGCTGGAATGGCTGCCCAACGACGTCTATTCGGCGCGCAGCGTGCCCCTGATCGACAGCCGCGAACCGCTCTGGGACCATCCCACCCTGCCGCAGGAAGTGCAGGAAGGCCGCCATTTCCTGCCGAACGCGCCCACCGGAGGGCGCGAGACCATCGTCACCTCGGCGATCGAGGGCAAGCCGCAATACATCATCCAGATGCCGGGTCCGGGCTGGTCGCCCTTCATCGCGGCGGTGTTCACGGCAAGCTTCTTCCTCCTCCTGACCATCAAGCTCGTCATCCCGGCGGTGATCTGCGCCGTGATCGCGGTCGGTGCCATGCTCTACTGGACCTGGGGCCTCGATCCGGGTCCGGACAAGGGCGAGGTCGAAATCGGCGCGGGACTCAAGGTCCCCACCTACATGTCGGGACCGAGCTCGCATTCCTGGTGGGCAATGATCGTGCTGATGCTGGTCGCGTCTTCGCTCTACATCGCCTACGTCTTCTCCTATCTCTACCTCTGGGTCGTCTCGCCCGAGTTCTGGGCCGGCCGTGGCTCTCCGGAGGTGCCCGACTGGCTATGGCCGCTCGCCGACGCCGGGCTGATCGTCCTCGGCACGCTGTGCATGTGGGGGGCGGGCAGGCTCCTGCCGAAGCCGGGCGAGCGCCGGCTCCTGATGCCGGTCCTCAATGCGCTCGGTCCGCTGCTGCTTACAGCCGCCGTGGCGCTGGAGATCTACGCCCACTGGCAGACCGGTTTGACTCCGACCGCGAACTCCTATGGCGCGATGGTCTACATGCAGAGCGTCGTCAATGCGCAGCTCGCGCTGGCGCTGCTGTTCATGGGCGGCTTCGCGGTGGCGCGCTACTTCGCCGCCAGGCTGGATTGCGAGCGCCGCGTCAGCTTCGACAACGGCGCCCTGCTCTACTACTACGCTGCCGGGCAGGCGCTGTTCGGGCTCGTCTTGATCCACGGATTCCCGCGGATGGTGATCTGACATGGACAGGCTGGACGAACTCCTCACGCCCAATCCGAAACCTTCCACCGTCGGCACGCTGGTCTATATCCTGTTCGGGCCGATCTTGTGGGCTCTGCAGTTCACCTTGATCTATGGCGGTCACACACTGGCCTGCAGCCAGGGCGCCACGCCGGCCGCAGGCGAATGGCTGGTCTATGCCGCCTCGATCGTCCCCGCGGTGATCGTGCTCGTTTTCCTCGTCGTACAGACGCCCTTCGCCCGCATACTGGGGCTGACGCGCGCGATGGAGGACCGGAGGGCCTACGACCGTATCGCGTGGGCCGTCGCCCTGCTCTCTGAGTTCGCCATCGTCTGGACCGGCGCGACGGCGCTGGTTGTCGCCGCCTGCACGCAGGGGCGCTGACCGGAATGGCGCGCATAAAGAAAACCCCGCTTACGCGGGGTTCCTTTGAAAGTCCGATGTTCGCCGATCAGCTGTAAGGCGAATTGCACTGCTGGCGAGGACCGTTATACGGCTGGAACGTATTGTCCGAAGCCCGATATGACCTGTACCGGTCGTAGCACCATTCGACATGGGCGTTGCCGCCACGGTTGCGGTCGGCGGTGATGGCGCCAGTAATCAGGGAGCCGGCGATGAAGGCAGCCGCCGGAAACCAGAACCCATTGTGCTCGCGATAGCCTGGCCGGCGCTCGCGGTAGCCGCGATGGCCATGGTAGTAAGCCCCATTGCCCCGACGTTCGAAACGCCCGCGATCATTGCGGTCGTGCTTGTTCCCCCGCATGTCGTGCTTGTTACCGCGCATGCGGTATTCGGACGACTCGCGCCAGTTTCGGTACTGAACCTGCTGGATCAGGTTGCCAGCTTCAGGTGCCGATGGTGGCGCGATCGGCGCAGCCGCGAGCGGTGCTGCCATCGATACGGACAGCAGTGCGGCTGAGAACGTGGTAAGGATCTTCTTCATCTTTATCTCCCCTTTCGGGAGTTGTCGTTGTCCCATGCGGACGAAGCCATACTTCGCTCGCACCAACGGGGCGCGGTGGGCATCGTTCCGGCTATGTGCATGAATTTTCGGTAACATTTGGCGTGAACGGTTCCGCTCCGCGCCGGACGCGCGCCTCAGCGACCGGGAGCTGGCAGAGTGCATCGCCCGGGCCGCGCTTGCGAAGAACTGCAACTTCGAGTTCGAGTTCGAGTTCGAGTTCGAACTGAGGAAGCCTCTCGGCGAAATCCAGAGACGCGCCGCGGCCTGAGGGCTCCCCCGGCAAGCGCGTTTCCTGCACCTTTCTGATCGCGCGCGCAGCCGCGGTTGCAGACTGTCGCACGGAACCTTCGCGTCTCCGCCGGGTTGGAAGGCACTCTCGAACCAACCCAATGGAGTTTGCGAAATGGCGCATGAAGACGACGTCAAGCGGGTCTGGGACCTCATGGAAAAAATCGGTTTCTGCATGCTTGCCACCCACGACGGCGACGACATCCGGTCGCGTCCAATGGCAGCCTATGTCGAACCGAAGGAGCACACGGTCTACTTCCTGACCGATGTCGAAAGCCACAAGGACGACGAAATCTCCCGCCGGCCGAACGTGTGCCTGGCATTCGCCGATTCAAGCGGCCAGAAATACGTATCGGTCAGCGGCGTCGCCGCGGTCAGCAACGACCGCGCGAAGATCAAGGAACTGTGGTCGACGCCCGCCAAGGCGTGGTGGGACAATGCGGAGGATCCGTCCATCCGCGTGCTGAAGGTGAGCCCGAAGGATGCGCAGTACTGGGACAGCCCGGGTACCGCCGTCAGCTACATCAAGATGGCGGCCGCCGCCCTGACGAACACGCGCCCGGCAATCGGCGACCAGGCCAAGGTAAAGATGTGAAGCCTTCGATCCGCGGGCGCTGGCTTCGGCGCCCGTGAATCGCGTTGAGGTCCTCGGCGGTTGGACGCGCAGGGTATGTCCCGTGCGTTCTGGCCGGGTCAAATCTCCTCCCGCCGGAGACGCCACGAACGCTCTCCTGGCCTGAAGATTTGCTGCGTTATCTCGTGACCTTGCGTGCGGGCACCTGCCGCTCGGTCTTCTCCGGAGGATCGCTTCCCGGGGGAGACAGGTCCCTGATACGGAACTGCGGCAGCGCATCGGGATGCGTCTTCTGCAACCATTCCACCAGGCGCTCGCGGATCTCGCAACGGAGATCGAAAGCGATGCCCGCATTTCCCGCGCTGGCGAGAGCCCGCACCTCCATCACGTTTTCCCGGAAATCGGTGACCTGGACGACGACCGTGTCGCCGTCCCAGTGCCTGGAATTCCGCACGATCCGTTCCACCTCTTTGCGCAGTTCGTCGACCGGCGTCGAATAATCCAGGTAGATCAGGACGGTTCCAAGCAGGGTCGATTCCTCGCGCGTCCAGTTCTGGAATGGCTTCTCGATGAAATACGAGAGCGGCACGATGAGGCGGCGCTTGTCCCATATGCGCACCACGACATAGGTCGAGGTGATCTCCTCGATGTTTCCCCATTCGCCCTCCACGATCACCGCGTCGTCGATGCGGATCGGTTGCGTGATGGCGAGCTGGATCCCGGCGAAGATGTTCTTGAGCAGCGGCTGCAACGCCAGGCCGACGACGATGCCGGCCGCGCCCGCCGAGGCGAGCAGGCTGACGCCGTATTGCCGCACCCCTTCGAAGGTCATAAGCACGGCGGCGAGCGCCACCACGACGATGAGCGTGTCGGCGACGCGCAGCAGGATGCGCATCTGCGTGACGTGCTTGCGCGCCAGCAGGTTGTCCGCCGCATCCAGCTTGAAGCGCCTCAGGTGGATCCGCAGCCATAGGTCGAGCGCGACCCGGACCGTCCATGCCGCGAGCAGGATGAAGCCGATTAGGAGGATGTGGCGGATGATCGCGACCTCTCGGTCCGAGATGGGCGCGAGGTCCGAGGCAATCGACAGGGCGACGATGACGAGGGCGAGGCTGAGCGGGCCGCGCAGGCTCGAGATCAAGCGATTCAGGAACAGGCTTTTCGGCTGAAGGAGCTTGACGCCCCACCGAAGGATGAAAACCCGGAACGCCCAGGCGAGCCCGACGGCGATGATGACGAGGCCGGCGACGACGACCCAGGCGGGAAGGGGATAGAAAGAGTCCATATGTCGATTGCCGGGAATTCCAGCCAGCCGTCCGGCTTGCCTCGATCACGCGATGCGAACGGCGTCGGGATCGTTTTCCCGTCGAACCCCCTCTGTTTTCCTTCTGCTCCGGAGACCCTACACGATCGCTTCGGAAGGATCACCGTTGGATTTTGCACTGCACATGTCGGTGAAGCCGGCGTACCGTTTCGCCGACAGTGGCGAAGGGAGTTGTTCCCGCTTTGCGGGAGCAGACGCCGGCGCGAGCGGACTGCGCCGGTGTCGCCGGCAATCCTTAGAGCTGCGCCATCGAATTCCTGCCGGTGCTGACCGGGTGGTGGCAACCATACCGCCCGCGGTGGAACCTGCATTCGTGACAGTACCCGGGGTCGTGCTGCCGCCCGCGTCGGACTGCGCCAAGGCGGCGCCTCCCGGGAAGAATTTCTTGGCTCTGGGAATATTCGCTACAACCAACAGGACGATCGAGTGGATTGCGAGTTCGGATACGGCGGCCCGGAACATTCGTGCCCGTACAAAGTTGAAGATCGAGCGGTTTTCAGCGAGTCTGCCGGTGAACCCGCTCGACGAACCTCGAAAGAATCCCTCCCGTATGGCAACGAACCCGTTCACGACGGTCTCCGAACATGTCTCCGACGGCGCGTCCCGATGTTACCTGCCGTCATGGCTGGACGCTCAGCCGATCTGGGGTATCACGCTCCAGCTCTACGAGGTGAGGTCGAACCGCAACTGGGGTGTAGGCGACTTCTGCGACCTGATGACCGCCTGCGATATCGCGGCAGAAGCCGGCGCCGATTTCGTCGGCCTCAATCCACTCCATGCGCTCTTCATGGCCGATCCGGAGCGGTGCAGCCCGTTCTCGCCCTCCAGCCGGCGTTTCCTCAATCCGATCTACATCGCCGTCGACGAAGTGGAGGGTTACATTCCCTCCGATGCCGTCTCCGGCAAGACGCGAACCCTGCGCGAGACGGATATCGTCGACTACCGCGAGGTCGCCGCGCTGAAGATGGCGGTGTTGCGCCGGATATGGACCGACCGCGCGGAAACACAGTCTTCCGGAACCCGCGACGCCTTCCGCCGCTTCTGCGAGGAGAAGGGCGAGCCGCTCAGGCTCCACGCCCTGTTCGAGGCGCTGTCTATGGAAATGGTCGCACGCGGCTTCGCCAGCGGCTGGCGAGACTGGCCCGAAGAGTATCGCCATCCCGAAACAGCCGCGGTGGACGACTACGCTCGCGACCACACGGAGGAGGTCGATTTTCACCGCTGGCTGCAATGGCTCTGCGAGGAGCAGCTCGCGCAGGCCGCCGGCATTGCGCGCCGGGCGGGCATGCGCGTCGGTCTCTATCTGGACTTTGCCGTCGGCGAAGCGCCCGACGGGTCGGCGACATGGACGGACCAGAATGCCTACGTCATCGGAAAGTCGGTCGGCGCGCCGCCGGACTGGTTCAGCGCCTATGGTCAGGACTGGGGACTGACACCATTGTCGCCGGACGTGCTGGCCGCGACGGGATGCGCGGCCTTTGCGGCATCGATCGAGGCCTCGATGCGTCATGCGGGCGCCGTCAGGATCGACCATGCCATGGCGCTGCAGCGCCTCTTCTTCATCCCCGAAGGCCACCCTCCCGCCGAGGGCGAGTATGTTGACTTTCCGTTCGAGCAGCTGATGCGCACGCTTGCCGATCTCTCGCACGAGCGGCGCACCATCGTCATCGGCGAGGATCTCGGCGTCGTGCCGCCCGGCTTCCGGGACCGCATGGAGGAATGGCAGGTTCTTTCCTATCGTATCGCCTATTTCGAGAAGAAGGATCGGGACTTCATACGCCCGAAGGACTATCCGCCGCTCTCCATCGCATGCCTGTCGACGCACGACCTGCCGCCGCTCCGCGCCTGGTGGCGCGGCGACGACATCCGGCTGCGGCAGGGCATCGGCGCGATCGACGAGAACATGGCGGACGACCAGGCCCGCGAACGCGCAGTCGAGCGGATCGCCATCATGGAGGCCCTGCGGGACGCGGGCGCGGCGAGCGACGAGGAGATCGCCCTGTTCGCCCGCTCGATCGAGAACCCCGAGGCCGACCTGCCGCTCGCCTTCTGGGCCGCGATGCACCGCTTCCTCGCGCTCACGCCGAGCCACCTTACCGCCGTGCGGCTTGCAGATCTGACCGGCGAAGACCGGCCGACCAACGTCCCCGGCACCGTGGAGAGCTATCCGAACTGGCGCTTCAAGGCCCCGGTTCCGCTTGAGGACCTGTCGCGCAGCGAACTCTTCCGGGCCATCACCGGCGCCGTCGCGCAGACACGACCGAGACCCGCATGAGCATTCCGCGCGCCACCTACCGTATCCAGTTCCGCGAGGGAATGGATTTCGACAAGGCGGCCGCCCTGGCGCCCTATCTGCGGCGGCTTGGGGTGAGCCACCTCTATGCCTCGCCGATCTTCACGGCGGCGCGCGGATCAACGCATGGATACGACGTCGCCGACCATAACGAGATCGATCCCGAACTCGGCGGCCGGGCCGGATTCGACCGCCTCGTTGCGGCGCTGAAGGCCGAAGGCCTGAAACTCCTCCTCGACATCGTGCCCAACCACATGGCCGCCGCGGTCGAAAACCCGTGGTGGCGCAGCGTGGTGGAGTGGGGCGGGCAGAGCCCCTTCGCGGCGCATTTCGACATCGACTGGAGCACGAAACTCAGCCTGCCCCTGCTCGGCCGACCCTACGACGAGGCAATCGCCGGCGGAGACGTCCGTCTCGATGTCCACCGAAGCGGCGGATATCTCGGCCTCGCACTGGGCGACATGGTCCTGCCCATCCACCCCGGTTCCTACGAGGAGGTTCTTTCGGGCTTCGAGGCACCGACCGCGCGTGCACTCGCGGAGATCGCCGGGAGGGCCGGGCCGAATACGGACGAAAGTTTCCATGAAGAGGTGCGCCGGTGCCTTGCCGGCGGCGACCTCGGGCCGGAACTCGAGCGCGCGTCGAAGGACCCGGCCTTTCTCGACCGGGTGCATGGCCAGCAGCCCTGGGAGCTCATCCACTGGCAGGAGGCGCGGCGTCGCCTGAGCTATCGCCGCTTCTTCGAGATCACCGGGCTCGTTGGCGTGCGCGTCGAGGACGGCGCGGTGTTCGAAGACGTGCACCGGCTCACCTTGCAGCTCGTCCGCGATGGTGCGGTGGACGGTCTGCGCGTTGACCATGTCGACGGGCTCGCCGATCCGACCGGCTACCTCCAGCGCCTGCGCCGCGAGATCGGGCCCGACAGGTATCTCGTGGTCGAAAAGATACTCGAAGGCGAGGAAGTGCTGCCGCCCGAATGGCCGGTCGACGGAACAACCGGCTACGAGTTCATCGCGTCCGTCGCCGACCTTATCTCCGATGCCGGCGGCAGTGGTGCGCTGGCCGATGCCTATCGGGAAGTGTCAGGAGAACGGCTCGAACCGGACGAAATGGTCCGGCAGGCGCGCTCCGAAATGATCTACCGGAACTTCGAAGGCGAACTCGATGCGCTTGCCCGGCACGCGGCGGCGATCGCGCGCGGCGCGGACACATTCGTGCCCGGAGAGGCCGACTTCAAGCGCGCGATCGGCGAACTGGTCGTCGCCTTCCCGGTCTACCGCACCTACGGTGGCGCCCGGGGTTTGGGCGAAACCGACCTGCAGATCGTCGACAAGGCCGCGCAGAAGGCGGCCGCGGGCGCCGACGGACAAGTCGCGGCGGCGCTGGAAACGGTCGTCGCGATCCTGAAGGGAGAGACCGCGTCCGGTGGCAGCGGACACGCGGCAGTGTTCCGCGCGAAATTCCAGCAGGTCACGGGTCCGGTGATGGCCAAGGCCGTCGAGGACACGTTCTTCTATCGCTACAACCCCATGATCGCGCTCAACGAGGTCGGCGGCGACCCCCTGCATCCGTCGGGCGGGCCCGATCGGTTCCACGCCCGCATGGCGGCGGCCGCGCGCCGCGACGACCACAGCCTGCTCGCAACCGCGACCCACGACACGAAGCGCGGCGAGGATGCCCGCGCGCGCCTCTATGCCCTGAGCGAGGGGCCGGAACGATGGAGCGAAGGCGTGGCGCGGTGGCGGCGGCAGCACGCGTCCATGATCCGTCAGGTGCAAGGCGGTCCGGCGCCGGAACCGGCGGTCGAATGGCTGGTCTTCCAGGCGCTCGCCGGCGTCTGGCCCGACGACGCCGACCCCGCGGATGCCGGGATACTGCGCTCGCTTGCGGATCGCATGATCCCCTATCTGGAAAAATCGCTGCGCGAAGCGAAGCTCCGGACGAAGTGGACGGATGTGAACGTGGCGTACGAAGGCGCGGTGAAGGATTACGCAGACCGACTGCTGTCGCCGGAAAACGGCGAATTCCTGAAGACTTTCGCCGAGACGCTCGAACCTTTCATCGCAGCCGGCCGGATCTATAGCCTCGGGCAGACCCTGCTGAAGCTGACCGCCCCCGGCGTGCCGGACATCTATCAGGGTTCGGAAGGCGTCAATCTCAGCCTGGTCGACCCGGACAACCGGCGGCCGGTCGACTTCGGTGCCCTCGAACGAAGCCTCGGCAGCGGCGGATGGCAGCCCTTCGATAGCCTTCCCCCTCACTTGGCCGCCGCCAAGCAGGCGTTGATCGCGCGCGTCCTGTCGCTCCGCGCCGAGCGTCCTGCCCTTTTCGAGCGGGGCGGCTACGAGCCCGTCGAGGTCACCGGCCCCCGCGCAAAGCATCTCGCAGCATTTGCGCGGAATAGCGGTGGCGATTCCGTCCTGGTCGCGGTCCCCCGGCTGATCCTGGAGGCTCCTCGCTCCGGCCTCGCGTTCGATCCCGAGTGGTGGAAAGAGACCTTCATCGACATGCCGGAAATCCTTGCCGGAAAACCACTGCAGAACCTCCTTTCCGGGCAGCCGTGGACGGCGAGGAAAGTCCTGCGGGCCGGCGAGCTTCTGGAAAGAGCGCCAGTGATCCTCCTGGGAACATAGCTTAAAGGGCCAACCTTCCGTGACCGGTCGTTGTCCTGGCTTCGCGCCTGAGTGGTCGATAGCGAAACCCGGGGCTTCATCGGGTCCGCTCCACCGGCGGATCCGTCCAGCGCAACGCTATCCGTCGGGATCGAGCTCGATCCGACAGGTGAAGCCGCCGGCCGGGTAGTCGAGCCGGACGCGATCGTTGGCGGCGCGGAAGAGGCCCCGTTCGAGGAGCCTGGATCCAAAGCCGCGCTGCGCGGGCGGGATGACTGGCGGGCCGCCGGTCTCGCGCCAGTCGAGGGTCACACTTCCCGCCGCGCAGAGTTCCCAGCTGATGCGGACCCGCCCCGTGGCGGACGACAGCGCTCCGTATTTCGAGGCATTCGTCGCAAGCTCGTTGATGGCGAGCGCCAGAGGGGCGACGCGTTTCGCCGGGAGGCCGACGTCGGGACCGTCGAGTTCGAACGCGTCCCGGTCGGTCGGCTGGAACGGCGTGAGAGCCGACAGGATCACTTCGCGCAGCGGCGCATCCGAGGTGCTGCCCTTCAGCGCAAGGTCGTTTCCGATCGCCAGTGCCCGCAAGCGCGAATTGAAGAGCTTCAGGGCCGCATCGATGGCGACCGTTTCGCGAAACGTCTGCTTGGCGATGGTCTGGATGATCGCCAGCGTGTTCTTGGAGCGGTGGTTCAGTTCGTCGGCGAGGAGTTCGAGCCTTTGCTCGCTCTCCTTGCTGTCGGTTATGTCGTAGAGGATGCCGATGACGCGCCTGCGCGAACCGTCCTGGCTCGGCGCGAACTGGCAGCGCAGCCGCAGCCATCGTGCCGCGCCGTTCGGCCACAGATAGCGGAAGTCGGACTGGAAGCGCATCTCGCCGCGCGCCATTGCCTGCGCACCCTCTTCCTGGATACGCTCGCGCTCGCCAGGTGCATAGCGCGCGCGCAGTTCCTCCACCGTAGGGCTGGCATCCGCCGGGAAGCCGCATATCCGGTTGAGTTCCGGCGAGTGCTTCAATGTGCCGGTCGCCAGGTCGAGGTCCCAGATCGCCATCTCGGCCGCGTCCATGGCCAGACGCAGCGTCGCCTCACTCTCGGCGAGCGCGTCGTCGGCGAGCTTTTCATCGGTGATGTCCTTCAAGGTCCCGACGTACCGGACGGCTCGCTCACGACCGTCGATCTCCTGGAAAATCGCCTCGCCATACGCCTCGACCCAGCGCACCGCCCCGTCGCTTGCCCGCCGGATGCGGTAACGGAATTCCTTCTGCTCCCGGATGGCAGGGTCCAGCGCGCGGCGGGCCATCGCGGCGGTACGCGGGAGGTCCTCCGGGTCGGTCACGTCGCTCACTTGCTGAAACGTCACCGGCCGATCGGGTGGAAACCCGCAGATCCTCTTCGCCAGTTCCGAATAGACGATGGTACCGGTCCTGAGATCCCAGTCCCAGATGCCGATGCGGGCGGCCTGGAGCGCTACTCTTACCGGCGGCGGAAGGTGGACCTCATCGGCATACCGGCCGTCGGGTATCAGGCTGTTCACTGCTCCCCCGCATCAGGCGCATCTGAATCCGCATGCGGACGGTTAGGCCGGCGCGGCGCCTTTTGTTGGCCCATCGGGCAAGCGCATCATTCAATCAGTCCGGACGCTCGTCAATCGGTTTTAGCCGGCTTGATGATCTTCGGCGAAATCCGGCCGTCCGGTACCCACCGTTCATCCTCGCCGGTGAACCAGCGCCTGTGGTCTTCGAATACAGCGTAGAGTTTATCGTCGCGAAACGCTGTTGCGGTTTTCTTACTCGGAAGAACCCTGCTTTTCGGCGCGGTGGAGGGCGATCTCAGAAGGTCGTTCATGGCGGTTTCTTCGCTGCCGTTTTCTGTCCGACCAGACCCATTGCGGAATGCTGCAGTTCCCACACCGCGCAGCGGCCTGGAACTAGGCGGCCCTGCCGCACGTTGCCTTTCGAAGAGATCGCATCGCTCTTGTCGGCTGGTTGGTCGGCTGAAGCGGGATGGACGAAGGGTCCATCCGACAATACCCACTCATGAAAGGAATTGACCATGGCCGCACCGCAGGTTCCGGAAACGAAGGCACGTCAGGGACGCAAGGGGGTGCCGGTTCTGATCGTTCTGGTCGCCGGTATCATCCTGGCGATGGGCGCTTGGTGGATCGCCGAGATCTACGGCGTCGCCATTGCGCCCGAACAGCCCGTCGCCGACGCCGAGCACACGATAGAAAATTGATACCCGGCACGCGTACAGCGAGGCGCCATGGAGGCGCCTCGCACAAGGCTGTTCGCGATATATGTGCTCGGCAATGCGACGCCTCGGGTCTCCTCACTGGGGTAGAGACTTTTGCGCAGCAAGGCCCAGATGACGAGGGCTGCCAGGATGAAAGGGCCGAGCCCTGCTACGAACAACCGAACATAATCCGAAAGAACCCCTCCACGACCATTCTATTCTTCACGGGGTTTATCAGCCCTGCCGTCCCCACTGCGCGCAGGGGCGGGCTCCGGCGGGGGCACGGCCACGGGCACTACATCCTTGCCCTCCCGCCTGGCTTTAAGCCATTCGGGCAGGAATTCGGCCGCCAGGCTCTTCAGATAGGAACTCATCGTCGCCTCCGTTGCCTTCCGACAAGGGCGTGTTCGCCTTCGCCTGTCAGGGGAACAAACTGTTACGCGCGCGGGTTCCCGTACGAACCGAGACGATCGCGGGAGAATTCAGATGACGGACAGAAAAGTTCAGCTTTCGAAGGATGCCAAACGGGAAAAGCGGAAGCCGGCTGTTTCCGCGACGGGTCCGCTGCCGGACGCCGGGGCGCTCGACGAGGACGACATCAAACGCGTCGACCTCGAGCTACGTTCGATCGGCGAAACCGACTGGCAGGACGAGGTCCCCGCGGACCGGGCCGGGATGCCGGACCGCAAGCGCGGCTGACCTGCCGGGACACCTTACCC
>CATMOC010000012.1 GCA_950071955.1 uncultured Mesorhizobium sp.
TGAAGGCCGGCGCGCCGGGCGGCGACCTTACCGAAGCCGGGCAGAGCGCGCTGAAATCATCGCCCGTGGCGGGCTACACCGACTTCTTCGCGCACGGCATGGGCCTGATCACCCACGAAGCGCCCTTCCTGATGACCAACCACCCGGTGACCTACGACGGGGTGGATGCGGAGCGGCCGCTGGAGGCGGGGATGGTGATCTCGGTGGAAACCACCATGCTTCACCCGAAACGCGGCTTCATCAAGCTGGAGGACACGCTGGCGATCACCGAAACCGGCTACGAGATGTACGGCGATCGGGGGCGGGGCTGGAACCGGGGCGGGACGGCTTGACCGCTTCGCTCAGCCTTCGGCCTTCACGAGCCTGAAATCCGGCAGTTCGCGCAGGGCGAGTTCCGGTCCGGCCGGCGAATAGACCACGAAGAGCTGCATCGGCTCCGAACCGGTGTTGAGGGTCGAGTGGAAGCGGCTTTCGGGCACGTAGATGGTGCAGCCAGGCCCGACTTCCTGGGTGATCGGATTGCCGTTTTCGTCCTCGACCATCTGTTCGCCGCGCCCGGAGATCACGAAGATGATCTCCTCCGCGCCGGGATGGTTGTGGCGCGTGTGGCCCTGGCCGCTCGGCAGGTCGACGACGCCGCCGGAGAAGCGCTGAGCGCCGTTCACTTCCGGCGCGACCGTGAGCGCCAGACGGCCCCAGTCGAAGGCGAAGGTGTCGACGTTCTTCGGATAGACGAACATTCCTATATTGCCGCTCATCGGCTTTTCCTCCTGTTTCGGTGTCAGACCCTGCGCAGCGCCAGGTTCTTGAATTCGGCGGTCTGCTCGCGGATCGCCTTCTCGGCGGGCAGGCGTTCCATGGAGCTCGCGCCGTAGAAACCGTGGCAGATCCGGCAGTTCGCAAGGATGCGCCGGGCATCGGCCGGCATGCTGATCGGCCCGCCATGGCACAGCACGATGACGTCGTCGCGCTGCACAACAGCCGCCTCGGCGATGGCGTCGATCTCGGCCACGCACTGGTCGAGCGTCTTGGCCGAGGTCGCGCCGATCGATCCGCCGGTCGTGACGCCCATGTGCGCGACGATGATGTCGGCGCCGGCGCGCGTCATGGCCACCGCCTCTTGCGGGTTGAAGACGTAGGGGGTGGTGAGCAGGTCGAGTTCGTGCGCGGCGGCGATCATGTCGACTTCGAGCGAGTAGCCCATGCCGGTCTCCTCGAAGCTTTGGCGCATGGTGCCGTCGAAGAGGCCGATCGTGGGAAAATTCTGCACGCCCGAAAAGCCCATGTCCTTCAACTCCGCCAGGAAGCGCGGCATCAGGACGAAGGGATCGGTGCCGTTGACGCCGGCCAGCACCGGCGTGTTCTTGACCACCGGCAGCACCTCGACCGCCATCTCCTTCACGATCTCGTTGGCGTTTCCGTAGGCGAGCAGGCCGGCCGCCGATCCGCGTCCGGCCATGCGGTAGCGGCCGGAATTGTAGATGATGATCAGGTCGATGCCGCCAGCTTCCTCCGACTTGGCCGAGAGGCCGGTGCCGGCGCCGCCGCCCACGATGGGACGGCCCTCGGCGATCATGCCGCGGAACTTTTCGAGGATCGTCTTGCGTGGAATGCCGGCCATGGGCTCCTCAGCGTCGTGCGATTTCAAGGAAAGCGTCGGCCGCGGCACGGGCGAAGGCCGGATCGTTGATGTGGAGCGGCAACCGGATCGAATGCCGCTCGGGGGTCTGATCGAGGGTCGACTCGATCGCCTCGAAGAGCGCCGCGTCGGCCTCCGGATCGAAGAAGGCGGCGCCCTCGATGTCGAGCGCCGAGACCCCCTTCTCGGGGATCAGGAACCGCACCGGCCCGGCGCAGGCATTGAGCTTGCGCGCGATCCAGCTGCCGATGGCGCGGCATTCGTCTGCAGTGGTGCGCATCAGGGTCACGTTCGGGTTGTGCCGGTAGAGGTTCCGGTCCCGGAACTTTTCCGGCACCGTGTCGACCGCCCAGAAGTTCACCATGTCGAGCGCGCCGACGGAGCCGACATAAGGCAGCTTCGTGCGGGCGACCGCGCCGAAGCGGTCCTCGGTCGCCGGAAGCACGCCGCCGAAAAGCAGGTCGCAGACCTCGGTGGTGGTGATGTCCAGGATGCCGGACAGCAAGCCGCTGTCGCCGAGCTTTTCCATGGTCCGGCCGCCGGTGCCGGTGGCATGGAAGACCATGCAGTCGTAGCGGTCCCGCAGAATGTCGGAGAGCGCCATCACGCTTGTCGTGGTGACGCCGAACATCGTCAGCCCGACGGAAGGCTTGCCGCCCGTCACCGTTGCCGGACGCAGCGCCATTCCGGCGATCGCCTGCGCGGCGTTGTTGAGGATGACGCGGCTCAGCCCGTTGAGGCCGGCGAGATCCGTGACCGACGGCATCATGACGATGTCGGAAATGTCGACGTACGGCGCCGTGTCGCCCGATGCGAGCGTCGAGACCATGAGCTTGGGGATGCCGTAGGGCAGTTCGCGCATGCCGGCCGTGATGATGAAGGTGCCGCCACCGCCGCCGATGCCGATGATGCCGCCGATGTCGTCGCGCGAGCGGATGAAGGACGCAAAGGCCTTGCCCATGGCGGCGACGGCCTGCCCGCGATCGTCCAGTCCGAGCACAGCGCCGGCGCCGTCCGGGTGGAAAGCGGCGATCTGTTCGGGCGAGATGTCGGTGCGGGTCTTCGCTTCGCGCGTTCCGACGTCGACGCGCGTTACGGCGGGGCCCGCGGCCTCGATTAGGCCGGCGAGATACTCAAGCTCTTCCCCCTTCGTATCGGCGGTACCGACGACGTAGACGCGTTTCATCGTTCCTCCCGGCGTGCCTCCCGTCCCGGCCCGCAGTCTCCGTCGCAACGGCGCCCCAACCGGGCATTGCGTTTCTGTGAGACGAGAGTATCATATTGACATGGATGTCTCACGTCAATCGATCGACCAGGAAGGCGATCCGGAGCGCGGACCCCGCGCGCGGACCCGCCGGCTGATGCTGGAGACGGCCACGCGGCTCATGCAATCGGGCGTGACGCCGTCGGTCAGCGAAGTCGCCGAGGCGGCCGAGGGGTCACGGGCGACCGCCTATCGCTATTTCCCGAGCCAGTCCGCCCTGGTCCACGCCGTGGTGGACGAGGCGCTGGGGCCGATCCTCGATTGGGAGAGCTCCGCGACCGACGTGGGCGAGCGCGTCGAAGACCTTTTCCGCTCCTCGCTGCCGCGCATCGAAGACTTCGAGGCCACTTTCAAGGCCGCATTGAAGTTGTCGCTCGAACAATGGGCGAAGCGCCAGGCGGGTTTGCTGGGCGACGAGCCGCAATTCACCCGCGGCCACCGGATCGACCTCCTGGAGGATGCGCTGCGCCCCCTGCGTGGGACGATTCCCGAGGATGAATATCGCAGGCTGGCGCAGGCGCTCTCCCTCATCTTCGGGGTCGAGGCGCTGGTGGTTCTCAAGGACATCTGGGGGCTCGACGCCGAGCGCACGCAGGCAGTGGCGCTGTGGGCAGCGGGCGCGCTGGTGCGCTCCGTCATAAAGGATCGGGCAGACCTGGCAACCGGGTCGGACGATGCGGAATCTGGTTAGACCAGTTGCAGAAGCGGATGCCCGCACAGCCGGACGTCCGAAAAGGGAATGCTTTTTTAGCCGAGTACGGTAAATCGGTTGAATGTAACGAAAGGAAGGAGTTGAGCGGCTTAAGTGAAGGAGCCCTCCTCGGGATAAGGGTCTTGACGGTCCCGTAGGTTTGGTAATACCAGATGAGTATCTGTCTGCCGGGAAGCATGGCTCTCGGGTGAGCGGATGGAGGGGTGGAGGAGAGCCCCTTTCGACGCAGATGCTTCAAGGAACTACCCGTGCCGGCGCCTGGCGCAGGCACTTCGCGACGGTAGGTGCATAGATGGGAGGAAAACATTATGCGCATTAGAGTCGCCGGCTTGGTAGCCGGTTTAGCAGCTTCGCTTGCCTATTCGACGTCCGCATTCGCACAGGAACTCACGATCTTCTGGGCTGAATGGGATCCGGCGAACTACCTTCAGGAACTCGTCAACGAATATGAGGCCGAGACCGGCGTGAAGGTCACGGTCGAGACGACGCCGTGGCAGGACTTCCAGACGAAGGCCTTCACCGAATTCAACGCCCAGGGTTCGGCTTACGACATGGTCGTCGGCGATTCGCAGTGGCTGGGCGCCGCCTCCGAGGCAGGACACTATGTCGACCTGACGGAGTTCTTCAACAAGCACAATCTCGGCGAGGTAATGGCCCCGGCGACGGTGAAGTACTACGCGGAATATCCGTCCGGCTCCGGCAAGTTCTGGGCGATTCCCGCCGAGGGCGACGCCGTCGGCTGGTCGTACCGAAAGGACTGGTTCGAGGATCCCAAGGAGATGGAGGCGTTCAAGGCCAAGTACGGCTACGATCTGGCTCCGCCGAAGACCTGGGCCGAGATGCGCGACATCGCGGAGTTTTTCCACCGTCCGGATCAGAACCGCTACGGCATCGCCATCTATACCGACAACTCCTATGACGGACTCGTCATGGGCGTCGAGAACGCCATCTTCTCCTACGGCGGCGAGCTCGGCGACTACGCCACCTACGAGGTCGACGGCATCATCAACTCGGAAGAGAACGTCAAGGCGCTCGAGATGTACCGCGAGCTCTACGGCTTCACGCCTCCGGGCTGGGCCAAGACCTTCTTCGTCGAGAACAACCAGGCCATCACCGAGAACCTGGCGGCGATGAGCATGAACTACTTCGCCTTCTTCCCCGCGCTGGTGAATGAGGCGTCCAATCCGAACGCCAAGAGCACCGGCTTCTTCGCCAATCCGGCGGGTCCCGGCGGAGCGCAGTTCGCTGCGCTCGGCGGGCAGGGCATCTCGGTCATCTCGTATTCGGAGAACCAGGAAGAGGCGATGAAATTCCTGGAATGGTTCATCAAGGACGAGACCCAGAAGCGCTGGGCCGAACTCGGCGGCTACACCGCCAGCGCCAAGGTGCTGGAATCGCCCGAGTTCCAGAACGCCACGCCCTACAACAAGGCCTTCTACGAGACCATGTTCAAGGTGAAGGACTTCTGGGCGACGCCGGAATATGCCGAGCTGCTGATCCAGATGAACCAGCGGAGCTATCCGTATGTCACGGCGGGCGAGGGTAGCGCCAAGGAAGCTCTGGACGCGCTCGCCGCGGACTGGAAGGCGACCTTCGAGAAGTACGACCGCTACAAGCAGTAGACATGTGAGACCAGGGGGCGGTCTCGCGCCGCCCCCCGATTTCCTAGCGGGCTGGTTCCGCGTTCGAACTCTGGAGAGGAGCAGGGTTTGGCCACCTTGGCGATGACAACGCTGGATCCGCAATCGCGCGCCGCACGCCGCGGCTGGAGCGATCTGACGATCCGCAATGCCTTCATCATTCCGACGATCGTGTTCCTGATCGTGTTCAACATCTTTCCGCTGCTCTATTCGCTCGGCTATTCCTTCACGGATTTCCGCGCGTCCACCAATGCGCCGGCGAACTTCGTTGGGCTTGCGAACTATCGCGCGCTGCTGAATGACCCGTTCATCTGGTCGAACTTCGCCATCACAGCGAAATACGTCATCGTCTCGGTGACGGGCCAGGTGGTCGTCGGTTTCGGCGTGGCGATGCTGCTCAACCGAACAATACCCTTCAAGGGACTGATCACGACGTTGCTACTGCTGCCGATGATGCTGTCGATGGCGGTGGTCGGGCTGTTCTGGAAACTGCTCTACGATCCCTCCTTTGGCATCATCAACTATGCGCTGGGGCTCGGCCGTTTCGAATGGCTGTCCGATCCCGACATGGCGCTCTATGCGGTCGCGATCACCGACATCTGGATGTGGTCTCCCTTCGTGATGCTCCTGTCGCTCGCCGGCCTCTCGGCGGTGCCGAAGCACCTCTACGAGGCGGCGGCGATCGACCGCGCCGGGACCTTCTACACGTTCTTCCGCATCACGCTGCCGCTGGTGGCGCCGATCCTGATGATCGCGATCATCTTCCGAACGATGGAGGCGTTCAAGACCTTCGACCTCGCTTTCATCCTGACCAGCCAGCCGTCCGCCGAGCTGATCTCGATCCGCCTCTACAAGATGGCCTTCCAGGAATGGCAGACCGGCATGTCCAGCGCGCTCGCCTACATCATGCTCATCATGGTGGTCGGCATCACCAACATCTACGTGAAGTACCTGAACAAGGTGAAGGAGCGCTAAGGTGGCTGCCGTCAAGACAACCTCCGAGGTCACGCTCAACCGGCTGGCGGTCGTGGCCGTCCTGATCATCACGATCATCTTCCTGGCGCCGATCTACTGGATCACCGCGACGGCCTTCAAGCCGCGCAACCTCGCCACCACGATCCCGCCGACGGTCGTCTTCGAGCCCGAGATCTCTCCCTTCGTGAAGCTCTTCCTGCGCCGCTCGCAACTGCGCGAGCAGCCGACGGCGGAGGAATACGCGGAAGCGCCGTGGTGGGAGCGCCTCGTCTTCGACGGTGGCGAGAAGATCGTGCGCGACGGGAAGGGCAACGTGCAGCTCTCCGGTTATCCGAGCCGCTTCATGAACTCGCTGATCGTCGCAATCAGTTCGACCGTGCTCGCCGTCGGCATGGGCACGCTGACGGCCTACGGATTCTCGCGCTTCAAGGTGGCCGGGGAACAGGATTGGCTGTTCTTCATCCTGTCGACACGAATGCTTCCGCCCGTGGTGGTGGCGATCCCGATGTTCCTGATGTATCGCTGGTTCGGGTTGAACGACACCCATCTCGGGCTGATCATCCTCTACACCGCCTTCAACCTGTCCTTCTCCGTCTGGCTGATGAAGGGATTCATCGACGAAATACCGAAGGAATACGAGGAAGCGGCGCTCGTCGACGGCTACACGCGCATGGAAGCCTTCTTCAAGATCGTGCTTCCGGAGGCCGCGACCGGGATTGCCGCCACGGCAGTGTTCTGCTTCCTCATCGCCTGGAACGAATACGCCTTCGCGCTGATCATGACGCGCCGCGACGCGCAGACCGCGCCGCCCTTCATCCCCAGCCAGGTCGGGTCGGGGCTTCCCGACTGGACGGTGATCGCGGCCGGAACCTTCCTGTTCCTGATTCCGGTGGCCATCTTCACCTTCCTCCTGCGCAACCATCTGCTGAGGGGCATGAGCTTCGGAGCGATCCGCAAATGAGCTTTCGCGAAATCAACCGCCGCTATTTCGAGCCCGGCTCGATGTGGCTGATGATCTTCGGTATCGTGGCACTGTGCCAGCCGTGGAACTTCTTCCTGCACCGCTACGGGGTGACGATCATTCTCATTGGCCTGGTCTGCTTCCTCGTCACCTCGCATATCGGACCCGGTTCCATCGGGACCGAGGAAGATGTCGAAGACGACGTATTCGACGTCTCCGACCATCACGACGGCAAGGTCAGGGCGCGCACATGACGCATATCGAGCTTCGCGGCGTGCAGAAATGGTTCGGCAGCGTCCAGGTCATCAAGGACATGAACCTGGAGATCGCCGGCAACGAATTCATCGTCATGCTGGGCCAGTCCGGCTGCGGCAAGACGACGACGCTGCGCGCCGTCGCAGGACTGGAGACGATCGATGAGGGCGACATCCTGATCGACGGCAAGCCGGTCCAGCATCTCAAGGCCTCGGACCGCGACATCGCCATGGTGTTCCAGTCCTTCTCGCTCTACCCGCACATGACCGTCTACGAGAACGTCGCGTTCCCGCTGCGGGCGACGGGAATGAGCAGGGCCGACATCGACACCTCCGTGCGCGAGGTCGCCCGCGTCCTGCGCATCACCGATCTCCTCGACCGCAAGCCTTCGGCCCTCTCGGGCGGCGACATGCAGCGCGTCGCGATCGGCCGCGCGCTGGTGCGAAAGCCCAAGGCGATGCTGATGGACGAGCCGATCGGCGCGCTCGATGCAAAGTTGCGCGAGCAGATGCGCGCCGAGATCAAGCGCCTTCACATGAAGCAGGGCTCGACGACAATCTACGTCACGCACGACCAGGTCGAAGCCATGAGCCTGGCGGACCGTATCGTCATCATGCACGAGGGTGTCCTCCAGCAGGTCGGCACGCCGGACGAGGTCTACGCCCGTCCGCAGAGCCTCTTCGTCGCCCAGTTCGTCGGCAGCCCGGTCATGAACGTGTCGGAAGCCACCCTAAAAGACGAGGGAGGAGCGGTTCGCGTCCACTACGATCCGGGCGATGCCGGCTTCGAATTTCCCCGCGAACTGCTTGGCAAGCTGAACGGCCATGGCGCCGGCGGCCTGTCGCTCGGTATCCGCCCGGAAGGGGTGCTCGTCTCGCGCGAGCCGCAGGCAGGCTACGTCCCCGTCGAAGCGCACATCATCGAGCCGCTCGGTTCGCATGACATCGTCGATCTCAAGGTCGGCGAGGGTATGCTGCGCGCCCGCACGCCGGCGGGCTTCGTGCCGCGGCCCGGCGAGGTCGTGCACGCCCGCATCGACCCCGCGCAGGCGCATTTCTTCGACACCGGCAGCGGCAAGTCGCTGGGAATCAGGCTCTGACCATGTCCCATATCGAACTCAGGAACGTTACCAAGGTCTTCGGCGCCAAGACGGCGCTGAAGAACCTGGATCTGCAGGTCGAGGACGGCCAGTTCTTCGTCCTCCTGGGCGAAACCGGGGCCGGCAAGACGACCACGCTGCGCATCGTCGCCGGCCTGGACAAGCCCACGGAGGGCACGATGCTGATCGACGGCGTCGACGTCGGCGAATGGGGAGCGGCCGAACGCGACGTGGCGCTCGTGCTGCAGCAGTATTCGCTCTACCCGCGCTACACCGTGCGCGAGAACCTCGAATTTCCGCTCAAGTCCAAGATCCGGCGCGTCGAGCGGGACGAGATCGCAGCGCGCGTCGAGCGCGTCGCCAGGACGCTGCGCATCGAGCACCTGCTCGACCGCAAGACCGACCGGCTCTCGGGCGGCGAGATGCAGCGCGTCTCGATTGGACGGGCGATCGTGCGCAAGCCGCGTGTCTTCCTGATGGACGAGCCGCTGTCGGCGCTGGACGCAAAGCTGCGTGAGGCGCTTCGCACGGAGTTGAAGAACCTGCAGATGGAACTCGGCGCCACCTTCCTGTTCGTCACGCACGACCAGATCGAGGCAATGTCGATGGGCGACAGGATCGGCGTCTTGAACGGCGGGCGCCTGGTGCAGACCGGCACGCCATACGAGATCTACAACCGGCCGCACAACACCTTCGTCGCCCGCGCCGTGGGCTCGCCGCCCATGAACCTTCTGGACGGCGACATCGCGGACGGCCAGGCGGTGGTCGCGCGCTCCGGGACGGGCTTTACCGTCAGCGGCCGCGTCTCCGCCCAGGTGAACGGCAGCGCGGGAAAGCCGCTGATCTTCGGCATCAGGCCCGAGGACATCCGGCTCGAGAGTGGCGGGCCGGGCGAGGCGACCATCCACGACATCGAGGACCACGGGGTGGAAAAGATCCTCACGCTCCGCGCCGGCGAGACGACGCTGAAAGCGACGGTCCCAGCGCGCGAGCGCGTGCGCATCGAAGAGGTCGTCCGCTTCGGCTGGGACGCCGATAAGGTGGTGCTCTTCGACCGCGCGAGTGGGCGCAACCTGGCGGTCGGGTAAGGTCGGACGGGCGGAGAGTTCAACCGGGCGGGAATCGTTCCCGGTAGCGTGCGACCACCTCCGGATTGCGCAGGTTCTCCGGCAATCCGCCCGAGAGCACCCGAAGTGCCTCGCGCGCGGCGCCTTCGCCCATACGCTGCATGCTCTCTTCGGTGATGCCGGCCATGTGCGGCGTCAGGATCACGTTGTCGAAAGAGAACAGCGGGCTTTGCGGATCGAGCGGCTGGTCGGCGAAGACGTCGAGCGCCGCGCCGCCGAGGTGGCCGTCCCGCAGCGCCTCAATGAGCGTTTCCTCGTCCACCACCGCGCCGCGCGACACGTTGACGAGCAGCGCGCCGGGTTTCATTTGCGCGATCCGCTCACGCGAGATCAGGCCCCTCGTCTGCGGGGTGAGAGGACAGCAGAGCACGACCACGTCGCTGGTTTCGAGGAGCGTCACCAGTTCGGCCCCCGCTACCCCGTCGGGAAGATTGCCCGTACTACGGGTCGTCGCGGACACGGAAAGCCCGAACCCTTGCGTCATCCGGTGGACCGCGCGGCCGACATTGCCCATGCCGACGATGCCGAGCCGCTTGCCGGACAGGTCGTGCCCGTGATCGGCATGCGAGCGCCCCGCGAACCAGCCGTCCCGGCGCAGGTCGCGGTCGACCATGCGGAACCGGCGCAGGAGGGCAAGGATCGCCATGACGACGTGCTCGGCGACCGTCGGCGCGTTGACGGCCGGCACGTTCGCCACCAGCACGCCGGCACGCGTGGCGTCGTCGATCGGGATCATGTCGAGCCCGGCGCCGTGGCGGATCGCTGCCCGTAGCCGGGGCGCGGCGTCGAAAAGCGCCGGCGGCAGGGGCGCGCGCACGATGATCACGTCTGCCGTGCCCGCCTCCGCGAGGATCGCCTCGCGCGTCGGGCTGCTTGCGACCACGAATTCGGCGGCCGGGGCGAGAAGCTCGACGGCCCGCGGATGAATCTCGTTGGTGGAGAAAATCGTCGGGCGGCCGGCCGGACCGGTCATTTGGCGGCGACCGTAACATCGTCCTCGATCCGCGCCGCGGACAGCGCGGACCCGTCGATGATGCCCTTCCAGTAGCTCTCAGCCCCTTGCAGGTGGGCGCTCATCAGCGCCTGCGCCAGGTTGCCGTCGCGACGCACCAGCGCCTCGTAGATCTGGATGTGCTCTGCGTGCGATTTGCGCCCGCGCTCCGGTTCGTTGAAATAGATCGGCAGGCGCTGTTCGCCCATGACATAGTAGACGCTGCAAACCTTGTAGAAGACGCTGTTCTTGGTCGCGCGTACGATCTCGAGGTGGAAGTCCCTGTCCTCGCGCGCGAGCCCTTCGCCCGCCGACAACCTCTCCTCCGACGTCTTCAGGATTTCGCGCAGGCGTACGAAATTATCCTCCGTCGCCCGGGTGCAGGCGAGTTCGGCGGCCTTGATCTCGTGGATCTTTCTGAGTTCCACCGATTCGTAGATCTGGATCGGATCGAGCGGCAGGCCCGCCTTGGCGAACAGCGCCATCGCCTCCACGCTCGCCTGCTTGGTGGTGAGGAAGATGCCCGACTTGGCGCGGCGTTCGACGATCCGCATCGCTTCGAGGATGGCGAGCGCCTCGCGGATCTGGCCGCGGCTGACCGAAAAATGCTCCGCGAGTTCTCGCTCCGAGGGCGTGCGCCGGCTCTCGGGACTCGACGAGGCATAGAGGTAGGCTGCCAGATCCGGCAGCAGGTTGTTTTCTTTCATGGTCAAGCCCGGTGTATGTGAGCCTCCAGAAACTTCTCGGAAATCGTGAAGCCGAGCCCCGGACGATCCGGTATTTCAACCATCCCGTCGCGTGCCGCAACCTCTTCCTCCACGAGATCGTGGATCATCGGGTTTGCGCCGAGCGAAAATTCGATGATGAAGCTCGCCGGTGAGGCGGCGCAAATGTGAAGCCCGGCGAAGAAGCACGGGGCCCCTGCCCACAGGTGAGGCGCGAAGCGCAGGTTGAACGCGCTGGCGATGGCGCCGATCCGCATCGCCTCCGTGATGCCGCCGCAGAAGGCCGGATCGGGCTGGAAGATGTCGACGGCGCCGCGGACCGCAAGGTCGCGGAAGGCGAAGCGGGTGGTCTCGGATTCGCCGGCCGCGATGGGTATGGTCGAGGCCGCCCGCACCTCCGCCATGCCGGGCTTGTCGTCGGCGATGACGGGTTCCTCGAACCAGGCCAGGTCGCAGTCCTCTGCCAGGTGCATGAAGCGCTTGGCGTCGCCGACCGTGTAGGTGCCGTGGGCGTCCACCATGATCTCGACGTCGGGGCCCAGCGCCTCGCGCGCCATCTTCACCCGGTTGGCGGAGACGTAAGGCGCGCCGTCCATGGCGCCCACGCGCATCTTTACTGCCCTGAAGCCGCCGGAGGAAATATAGGATCTAAGCTGGTCACCGATCTTGTCGGCCGGTGCCCATCCGCCCGAGGCGTAGGCCGGAAGCCGGTCGGCCTTGCGTCCGCCGAGCAACTGCCAGACCGGCTGCCCGAGCGATTTCCCGAGAATGTCCCAGAGCGCGATGTCGACGGCGCTGATCGCCGCCACGGTGAGGCCGCGCCGCGACAGGCCCGGCATGGCATGGCCGGCGGCGGCCGCGCTCTCGTGGCGCGCGCCGTTGTAGAGCATCTCCCAGGTCCCCGTGATGTCGCCCGCATGGCGGCCGATCAGCTTCGGGCCGACCTCGTCGTTCAGGAGATGCACGAGGGCAGCATATTCGCCCGCGCTGCCGGCGGCGTTCTTGCCTTCGCCCCAGCCGACCAGCCCGTCGTCAGTCTCGATGCGCAGGATGGCGGAATCGAATGTGGTCAGGCGGCCGAAATCGCTTCGGTGCTGTTTCGCCGTTTCGATGGGTATCCGCACCCACCATGCCTGGACGTCTTTGATGCGCATCTAGGAAAGCCTCTCCGCCACCGCCCGCAAAGGGCGGCGCGGGATCTCGCGGGAAACGGTTATTTCATCAGCGGCAGCAGCGTTTCCGCCGTAATGCGCATCTGATCCGTGTAGAATTTTTCGGTCAGCACCGAGGAACCGTGATCCTGGATGAACTTGAGCTGTTCGGGCGAGATGTCGACCGGGTTGCGCTCGACCATGTCCGGGTAGCGGTTGGCCGGCGTGCGGTCGACCGGCGCGACGAACTCGTTGGTCAGCGCGCCGTCGTACCCGACGTCCTTGAGAATGCCCACGAGCTTCTTCCAGTCGATCGTGCCGAGCCCGGCGGCGAAGCGGTTGTTGTCGGCGACGTGGAAGTCGAACAGCCGCTTCCCGGCCTTCCGGATGGCTTCCTCGACGTCGAACTCCTCCATGTGGATGTGGTAGGCGTCGAGGCACACGCCACATTCGGGCGACACCGCGTCGGCCAGCGCCAGCGCCTGCTCGCCGCGGTTGAAGAGATAGGTCTCGAAGCGGTTCAGCGGTTCGACCGCGACGCGCACGCCGACTTTCTTCGCGTGGCTGAAGCATTCGCGGGTCGCATCGACCACCCACGTCCACTCTTCCTCCTCGGTACCGTCCGGCACGACCTTGCCGACGGTGGCCGGCACGAGGGTGATGATCTCGCCTTCGAGTTCGCTGACCATCGTCAGCACGTCCTTGACGTACTGCACCGAGCGCTCGCGCTGGCCCTGATCCTTGGCGGCCAGATTGCGCTCGCCGAGCATCAGCGTGACGGAGCCCCAGCAGCGGATGCCGTGCTCCTTCAGAAGCGCGCGCGTCTCCTTCGTCTTGTACTGCTCAGGTTCGCCCGAGATCTCGATCGACTCGTAGCCGAACTTCTTGATCCGCCTGAGTGTGGTTTCCAGCGGTTCGGCGCGCATCCAGTTGTGTGTCGAAAGATGCATAGCTCGCTCCCTAACGTGTTCGAATGCTCCGCCGGCGGCGCGCGACCGCAGGCGTTCTCCTCCCTCCAAAGACAAACCGATTGGAATGATCTGGTTCGACCAAATGAGGCGCGGAACGACAACTATCGCAGATTCCGCCGCGCCGCAAGGATCGCTCCGAAGTCGCGGGAGAAGCCGCTTAATGGCATGAGGCAAAACGAAAAAACTCGCATTTTCGACGTTGGATTGCCTGCGTTCCAGCTTTCCGCATTCTTGACGCGAAGCATCATTTGGTAATACCAGAGCGTGAGCACGCAATGTTCGTTGCGGAGGTCAGGCAGCTTCACTAGGCTGGCCGCGCATCGAGGAGGGAGGAGCTTCACCATGCCGACGCGGATCAAGGGACCTGCGATCTTTCTCGCCCAGTTCGCGGGCGATGCCGAGCCGTTCAACTCGCTGCCGTCGATCGCCAAATGGGCGGCGGGGCACGGATACAAGGGCGTCCAGATCCCGACCTGGGACGGGCGCCTGTTCGACCTGAAGAAGGCCGCCGGATCGAAGGATTACTGCGACGAGGTGAAGGGCGTTTGCGCCGATGCGGGAGTAGAGGTCACGGAACTGTCGACCCACCTGCAGGGCCAACTCGTCGCCGTGCATCCTGCCTATGACGCACAGTTCGACGGCTTCGCGCCGCCCGAGGTCCACAACAATCCTAAGGCGCGCCAGCAGTGGGCGGTCGAGCAGGTGATGCTGGCGGCAAAGGCCTCGCGCAATCTCGGCCTCGACGTCTCCGTTTCCTTCACCGGCGCGCTGGCCTTCCCCTACCTCTATCCATGGCCGCAGCGCCCGGCCGGTCTGATCGAGGAGGCCTTCTCGGAGCTCGCGCGGCGCTGGAAGCCGATCCTCGACGCCTACGAGGACGCCGGTGTCGACGTCGGCTACGAGATACATCCCGGCGAGGACGTCTTCGACGGGGCGACCTTCGAATTGTTCCTGGACAAGCTCGGCGGCCACAAGCGCTGCACGATCAACTACGATCCGTCGCACTTCGTGCTGCAGCAGCTCGACTACCTCGCCTTCATCGACATCTACCACGAGCGCATCTCGGCCTTCCACGTGAAGGACGCCGAGTTCAACCCGACCGGCCGCCAGGGCGTCTATTCGGGTTACCAGGGCTGGGTGGACCGCGCCGGCCGCTTCCGCTCGCTGGGCGACGGGCAGGTCGATTTCTCCGGCATCTTCTCCAAGCTGACGGCCTACAACTACGACAGCTGGGCGGTGCTCGAATGGGAGTGCTGCCTCAAGCATCCGGAGCAGGGTGCCGCCGAAGGCGCGCCCTTCATCGCCCACCACATTATCGACGTGACGGAAAAGGCCTTCGACGATTTCGCCGGCGGCACCACAGACCGCGCGGCGCTCAGGAAGATGATGGGGATCGAGTAAGGGGTGATGGGAGTGAGGGAGTAGGGCAGTAGGGTACGAAAGCGGCTGCGGCGGGGGCGCCTTAAAGCTTCCCTACTGCCTTACTCCCCCATTCCCCTACTCCCCCAATCTAGCCGCACCTTCGGGAGGAAAAGATGGTCAGCGGAAAGCAGATCGAGACAGGCGCCGGGCCGATCCGGCTTGGAATGGTCGGCGGCGGGCAGGGTGCCTTCATCGGCGGCGTGCCCCGCATCGCGGCGCGCATCGATGGCGAGTTCACGCTGGTCGCCGGCGCGCTGTCGTCGGATCCGGAGCGTGCGAAAGCCTCGGCGGCCGAGCTCGGCCTCGATCCGGAGCGCAGCTACGGGTCCTTCGAGGAAATGGCGAAGACCGAGGCGAAGCGCGTGGACGGCATCGAGGCGGTGGCGATCGTCACGCCCAACCACATGCACTGGCCGGCGGCGAAGGTTTTCCTGGAGGCCGGCATCCACGTTATCTGCGACAAGCCGCTGACCTCCAGCCTTGGTGACGCGAAGAAGCTGGCGAAGCTCGTGGAAAAGAGCGGCAAGCTGTTCGTGCTCACCCACAACTACACCGGCTATCCGATGGTGCGGCAGGCGCGCGAGATGGTCGCCAACGGCAAGCTCGGCGACATCCGGGTGGTGCAGGCGGAGTATCCGCAGGACTGGCTGACCGAGCGGCTCGAGGCCAGCGGTCAGAAACAGGCCGCCTGGCGCACCGATCCGAAGCAGTCGGGCGTCGGCGGCGCCACCGGCGACATCGGCACCCATGCCTACAATCTCGCCCGCTTCGTCACCGGACTGGAACTGGACAGGCTGTCGGCCGACCTGACCGCCTTCGTGGACGGCCGTCCCCTCGACGACAATACCCATGTGATGCTGCGCTTCAAGGGCGGCGCCAAGGGGATGCTTTGGGCGAGCCAGGTGGCGCCGGGCAACGAGAATGCGCTCAAGCTGCGCGTCTACGGCACCAAGGGCGGGCTGGAGTGGGAGCAGGAGCAGCCGAACCATCTCTGGTTCACGCCGTTCGGCCAGCCCAAGCAGCTGATCACGCGCGGCGGCGCCGGTGCAGGGGCGGCGGCGGGACGCGTCAGCCGCACCCCGTCCGGGCACCCGGAGGGATATCTGGAGGGTTTCGCCAACATCTATGCCGAGGCCGCCAGGGCCATTCGCGCCGCGCGCAAGAAGGGCGGCAAGCTCGCGAAGGACGTGATCTTTCCGACCGTCGCCGATGGCGTCGAGGGCGTCGCCTTTGTCGAGGCCTGCGTGAAGTCGTCAGCCAAGAACGCGGCCTGGACCAAGCTCTAAGCCGGGGGCGGAGGCGGAGGAGGATCCATGAAGATCGGCATGTGCATGTTCCTGTGGACGACCTCCGTTTCGCAGGATCACCGGGCGCTGCTGGAAGACTTGAAGGCGACCGGCTTCGACGGTGTCGAGGTGCCGGTCTTCGAGGGACAGCCGGACGACTACGCGCGGCTCGGCCAGATGCTCGACGCGATCGGTCTCGAACGGACCGCCGTGGCTGCGATCGGCGATCCGGCGATGAACCTGATCTCGGCGGACCCGTCCGAGCGGGCGGCCGGCGTCGCGCAGGTGAAATGGGCGCTTGACTGCTCGCAAGCTCTAGGCGCGAAGATCCTGTGCGGACCACTGCATTCGCCGCTTGGCCATTTTTCTGGCGAGGGACCGACGGCGGACGAATTCAAGCGCTCGGTCGAGGTGCAGCGGCAGATCGGAGAACACGCGGCCGCGCGCGGGGTCACCGTCGCGCTCGAGGCGCTGAACCGCTTCGAGTGCTACCTCCTCAACACGATGGACGGCCTCTCCGAGCATATCGACGTGATCCGGCATCCGAACATCCGGGCGATGTACGACACCTTCCATGCCAACATCGAGGAGAAGGCGCCGGTCGAGGCCTTCACGCGCAACCTGCGCAACATCGTGCACGTCCATATCTCGGAGAACGACCGTGGCGTTCCGGGGTCGGGCAACATTCCGTGGGAGGAGACCTTCGCGGCCATCCGCGCCAGCGGCTATGACGGATGGCTGACCATCGAGGCGTTCGGCCGCGCGCTGAAGGATCTCGCCGCCGCCACCAAGGTC
>CATMOC010000013.1 GCA_950071955.1 uncultured Mesorhizobium sp.
GGCTACGCTTTCGAGACATGGCTCTCTGGCGAAGGGAATCCAGATGATCGGTGTAGTCCGGGCCGTAGATAATCCGAAGATATTCGCGGCCTCGAACCTTAAGAGCAGGTTGAAGAAGACCCTTCTTCCCGTAGGCCAGAAAGGTTTCCGGTTTGACCACCATGCCCTCGCCGCCGGTGGAGGTGAGATCGAGAAGCAGCGTCCGCAATCCCGCATCCGCGACCTCCCGCGCCACCATGACGGCGGCAGCGGCACCCTCGTCGCCTTCCGGCGAGACGAAGACGGCGCGGGAGGCGCCGCGCGCGATGAGCCGTTCCGCCGCATCCTCGATCGATACCTGTCCCTTGGTGAAGACGGGCGCCGCAACGACCCGCTGTTCCGGTTCGCGAGGCGGGGCGACGGCGGCAGTCGCGACCGGAGCCGGAGCGGCGTCCTCGTCCGCTTCCGGATGGGCCGGCATGACGACCTGCCGTACGGGCTCCGCCACAGTGCGGTACGACGGCCGCATGGCGCGCCCGCTGAACAGTTCCCGCATCAGCGTGAAGACCACCATGATCAGGAGCGATGCGGCGAGCGCGGCGCCCGTGATGGGAACCACTTTCGGGAAATAGGGCTCGGAAGGAACCGACGCCCGCGAAAAGATTCGCGCGTCGGCGGGCAGGTAGTCTCTATCCTTTCGCGACACCGCCTCGCGGTAGCGCGACAGATAGGATTCCAGCAGGTCGCGCTGGGAGGCCGCTTCGCGTTCCAGGGCGCGAAGCTCCACCTCCTGCTCGCCCACACGCGCCGATTCGGCCTTCAGCCGGTTCACTTCCGCGATGAGCTCGGTCTCCCGCAGCCTCGCCGCATCCGCTTCGGTTTCCAGCCCTTCGAGCACCTTGTTGGCCTCGCTGCGTATCTGGGAATCGAGATCGGCAAGCTGAGAACGAAGCGCGCGGATGCGGGGATGATTGTCGAGGAGCGTTGCCGAAAGATCAGCGATCGTTGCCCTGAGCTGCACCTGGCTTTCCCGCAGCCTCTGGATCAGCGGCGAGGACAGGACTTCCGGCAGGGATTCGATCGAGGTACCGGCGGCGAGCGCATTGCGCACCGCGGAAGCCGTGGCTTCGCTCGAGGCGCGGTTCGCCTTGACCCGGGACAGTTCGCTCGAAAGCTCCGAGAGCTGCTGGGTGGCGAGCACCGAATTGTTCGACCCCATCAGAAGGTCCGACCCGCCGCGGAAATCGGCGACCCTCCCCTCAGCTTCCTTCACCTTGTCGCGCAGATCGGCGATTTCGGGTTCCAGCCACTCCGTCGCATCCGTATCCGACTGGGCCTTGGCCTTGCGCTGCAGGGCAAGATAGGCATCCGCAATGGCATTCGGCACCTTTGCCGCGAGTTCAGGGTCCACGGAGGAGAACTGGACGACGATGACGCGCGATCCCTCGACCCTGTAGACGGTCAGCTTCTCGCGGAAGTTCTTGAGCACCCTCTCCTCGGGAGGCAGTTCGACGGGATCGTTGCGCAGCCCGGCGATGATCAGCAGCCTGCCAAGCATGGAGACTTCGCCGGACGCCTCGAACTCCTCGAGCCTCGCCAGCCCCAGATCGCCCGCGACCTGTTTCAGCAAGTCGGACGACGAAATCACCTCGACCTGGCTGGTGACGCCCTGGTCGTCGAGAACCGGCGAATTGCTTCCGTTGGCGTCGGGGCGCGTGAAGACCGATTCACGCTCCTCGATCAGAAGCCGCGTCTCCGCCTTGTAGTGCTTCTGAGCGGTCGAGGCGAGTATGAACGCGAGGGCGGTGACCGCGAGAACGACGAGGAGGATCCGCAACCAGTCGCGCGCAAGGCTGGCGGTCAAGGCGCCGATGTCTATGTCCACGTCGCTTCCGGGGGCGTGCGGGCCGGCCATGGCAAGTCACTCCACTCTTTATCGGAGCGACCGTAAACAACTATGGTAACCGCGCGGTTAAGAAACGTGCAACGCAAAATTAACAATCGTTTACAGAATCTTACCGGTAACCATCCAAGCACGACGGTTGTGTTTGGGCGAGGCTCGCCTTTACCGCCCATTAACCCTAACAGGGGGATAACGGACGCGCAGTCCACGCAACCGGGTCCTTCGCCCGGCCGCAGTTGAAGGGTGTGTGTCCGCCAATGAAGCGCCAGTTCGCACTTTCCATAGCCGCGATCGCTACGTTCGCCGTAGCCGGCTGCGCCGGCTATCGGCCGGTTCCGCCAGCCTTCCATGCCGCGATCTCCAAACCCTATGTACTCGACGCCGGCGACCGCGTGCGGATAACGGTCTTCGAACAGGACGGACTCACGAACGTCTATAACGTCGACCAGGCAGGCTACGTCTCGTTCCCGCTGGTCGGCGCGATCGCCGCGCGCGGCCATACGGCATCGGAAATCGAGCAGCAGATCGCGCAGAAGCTCCAGAACGGCTATCTCCGCGACCCAGACGTCTCGGTGGAGATCGACCGCTACCGCCCGATCTTCGTGATGGGCGAAGTGGGTGCAGCCGGACAGTATTCCTATGTGCCTGGAATGACCGTGCACAAGGCCATCGCGGCCGCCGGCGGCTACTCGCCGCGCGCCAACCAGGCGAACGTCGACATCACGCGTGACATCAACGGCAAGGTGCTGACCGGCCGCGTCCTGACTTCGGATCCGATCCTGCCGGGAGACACCGTCTATGTCCGCGAGCGACTGTTCTGAGCAGCGGTAGACGGTCTCCGTGCCCGAGAGCCTGCGAATCGTCCACTGCTTCCGGTCGCCGGTCGGCGGGATTTTCCGTCACGTCCGAGATCTGGCGGGCGCACAAGTGGCGGCGGGGCACCAGGTGGGAATCGTCTGCGATTCCACCACGGGTGGAGAATACGAGGCCCGCATGCTCCGCGAGCTCGAGACGAAGCTTCCACTCGGCGTCCACCGGACGCCCATGCAACGCCACATCGGGCTCGGCGACGTGTCGTCGGCCTGGAAGACATACGACATCATCAAGGAATTGCGGCCGGACGTGCTGCACGGACACGGCGCCAAGGGCGGCGTCTATTCGCGCATGTTCGGCACACTCTTGCGGGTATCCAGGTATCGCGTAGCCCGCCTCTATTCGCCCCACGGGGGCAGCCTGCACTACGACGAGAAAAGCGTCACGGGGCGCTTCTTCTTCGCGCTGGAGCGCATCATGGAGCGTCTCTCGGAGCACATCCTGTTCGTGTCGAGACAGGAGCGTGACACCTTCGTGCGCAAGGTCGGTCCGCCGCGCGCGCCGAACACCGTGGTCTACAACGGCGTGACGGGCCGCGAGTTCGAACCGGTCGCCGCGTCCGCCGATGCGGCGGATTTCCTCTATATCGGCATGATGCGGGACCTGAAGGGACCGGATCTCTTCATCGAGGCCCTGCAGCTCGCCGAAAGAGCCACCGGCCGCCGGCTGAGCGCCTTCATGGTCGGCGCGGGGGAAGACCGGGACAAGTACGTCGCCCAGGTGGCCGAGCGCGGACTTGCCGACCGGGTGCATTTCCGCGACCCGATGCCGGCGCGGGAAGCCTTCGCCTTGGCAAGGATCGTCGTCGTTCCGTCGCGCGCGGAGGCGATGCCCTACATCGTCCTGGAAGCGCTCGCCGCTGGCAAGCTCATGGTCGCCACCTCGGTTGGCGGCATACCGGAGATATTCGAGAACGCCCCGGCGGCGCTGGTCGAACCCAATGCGCAAGCCATCGCCGCGGGAATGGCGCGGGCGATCGACGACGAAGCCGCTTACGCCGCTGTCATGCCGTCGAAGGAGGAAGTCCGCGCCCGATTCGGCGCCGACGCCATGGCGAGCCGGATCGAAGCGATCTACCGGGAAGCGCGCAGAAACTGAGTTCCGCCGAGAAACCCTCCGCCAGGCCCTCCCAGCGTCAATCGCTTGAATCGGAGGTTCCCGGTCAAGGGAGTGTTAGGGCATTTCGTATAGGACGGGGCTTCAACGGGTCTCGCCATGAACCAGATCGATCCAACGTCGCGTTTCACGCCCGATGCCGTTCGCCGGTTCGAGGAGGCGAAGGACGAGCGCGGCAAGAATGCCGAACTCGGTTCGGTCGCTCGGCAGGTCGCATCGCAGTACCGGCGCGACACCATGTCCCCGGTCATGGTCAGCGGCAAGTTGCGCATCCTGGAGTTCCTGCTTCTGCTCCTGGCTGGCGCTCTCGCCTACACCTACAGGATCGGGGTTCCCCAGCAGTTCGACTGGGACTACCTTGCCGCTATCTTTGGCGGTTCGCTTTTGACCGTCATCCTGCTCGAGTTCACCGATTCCTACCAGATGGCGGTGCTCCGCAAGCCTCTGGCGCACATGCGCACTTTCGCGCTCGTGTGGTCGGGCGCGTTTGCCGCCATGGCGCTCGCCAGTGTCTTCATGAAGAACTCCGCCGACTTCTCGCGGCTCTGGTTCGCCGGATGGTACGTGTCGGGCTTCATCATCATCCTGGGCCTGCGCCTGGTGATGGCACGGCTGATCAAGCGCTGGGCGCGCAACGGCGTGATGGAACGGCGCGCCGTCATCGTCGGCGGCGGACAAGCGGCCGAGACGCTGATCCGCTCACTGGAAAAGCAGGCCGACAACGACATCCGTATATGCGGCATCTTCGACGACCGCGATGACCGCCGCTCGCCGCCGATCGTTGCCGGCTACCCGAAGCTCGGCAACATCTCCGAACTCATCGAATTCGCCCGCGCGGCGCGCATCGACATGCTGATCGTTTCCCTCCCGCTGACGGCGGAAGCGCGCGTGCTCTCGATGCTCAAGAAGCTTTGGGTGCTGCCCGTCGACATCCGCCTGTCGGCGCATTCGAGCGAACTGCGCTTCCGGCCCCGCGCCTACTCCTACATAGGCTCGGTGCCGCTGCTCGACATATTCGACAAGCCGATCAACGACTGGGATTCGGTGGCGAAACGGGCCTTCGACATCATCTTCTCCCTGATCGGCATCGCGCTCTTTGCGCCCGTCATGCTCGCGACTGCGATCGCGATCAAGCTCGACAGCAAGGGGCCAATCCTCTTCAAGCAGAAGCGCCATGGCTTCAACAACGAGGTCATCGAGGTCTACAAATTCCGATCCATGTACGCGGACCAGTCCGATCCCACGGCGAAGCGGGCCGTCACCAAGGGCGACCCTCGCGTGACCCGCGTAGGCCGCGTCATCCGCAAGACCTCGATCGACGAACTGCCGCAGTTCTTCAACGCGCTTCTCGGCAACCTTTCGCTCGTTGGCCCGCGTCCGCACGCGGTGGCCGCACAGTCCCACAACCTGCTCTATACCGAGGTGGTCGACGGCTACTTCGCCCGCCACAAGGACAAACCCGGCGTCCCCGGCTGGGCCCAGATCAACGGCTGGCGCGGCGAGATGGACACGGACGAGAAGATCAAGAAACGGACGGAGTTCGACCTGTTCTACATCGAGAACTGGTCGCTCTGGTTCGACCTCAAGATCCTCCTGCTGACGCCGATCCGCCTGCTCGACACCGAGAACGCATATTGACCGCGCTAACCGGCGATTTCCGGTCCTCCGGGCCTCCCGTCACCCGAGCGGCGGTCAATGCGAAGCTCGTCTCGCTGCTGACGGCAGGCGCCATCTCGATCGGCGTGTTCCTGTCGGGCTTCGTCATCCGCGAACCGGCGCCCTACGAACTCTACATGGTGGCGCTGATGGCGATCTGGGGCCTGTTCGGCCTCAGGATTTCGCGCAGCGTGACGCCTCTGGTCGTCCTCCTCGTCACCTTCAACATCGGTGGCATGATCGCCATCACGCAGATGGAGGTCCTCAAGGAGGCGCCGCTCTACATCGCAGTGTCCCTGTTTCTCGCCTTCACCGCGGTGTTCTACGCCGCTGTGCTGGAGGCGAGGCCCGATCTCTACCGGCTGATGTTCATGGCATGGCTCGCGGCTGCAGTCAGCACATCCGCCTTCGGCATTCTTGGCTACTTCCACGCTTTTCCTGGCGCCGAGATGTTCACCAAGTACGAGCGCGCGGCCGGCGTGTTCGAGGATCCCAACGTCTTCGGGCCCTTCATCACTCTGCCCGGCATCTGGCTTCTCCACAGGGTTCTGACGGGGCCTGTCGGACGGATGCCGCTCTACGGCATTCCGCTCCTGATCATCGCGTTCGGCCTGTTCCTGTCGTTTTCGCGTGGCGCGTGGGGGCTGTTCGCCTTTAGCGCGCTGATGACGGCGTTGGCACTGTTCGTCCAGCACCGCAGCGGCCTCTTCCGCCTCCGCATACTGCTCATGGGCGGCGCGGCCCTCGTCCTGCTCGTCGTGGCGCTCATCGTGGCGCTGCAGATTCCGGCCATCGCGGACCTGTTCAGCGCGCGCGCCCAACTCGTCCAGGAATATGATTCCGCACGCCTCGGACGCTTCGCGCGGCACGCGATCGGTTTCATGCTCGCGACCGAGAAGCCGCTCGGGATCGGTCCGCTGGTGTTCGGGCAGATCTTCGGCGAGGACACCCACAACATCTGGCTGAAGGCGCTGATGGACTACGGCTGGCTCGGATTCGCCGCCTGGTTCGTGATGATCGTATGGACGCTCGGTGCCGGGTTCAGGATCCTGTTCAGAGACCGTCCCTGGCAGCCCTATTTCCTCTGCGCCTACGTCGTCTTCCTCGGCCACGTCCTGCTCGGAACCGTGATCGACACCGACCACTGGCGCCACTTCTACCTGCTGCTCGGCATGGTGTGGGGCGGCCTGGCGCTCGAAGCGCGCCACCAACACACGGCAATGCGCTCAGGGTCCGCCGGTCATCGGAGCGACGCCGCCGTGGCAGTCCGCTAGGACGATTTGCGTCTCAAAGGGCGATCGTCGCCGTCTGCGGCAGCACGTAGGGCATGCCCATGGGCGTCGGGACGCCGACCTTCATGGCGCACTCGAACACCCGCGAAATCAGTTCGTCCCTCAGCACCTCCGCGGGGGTGCCCGAAGCCGCGATCCGGCCCCGGTGCATGACGTAGATCCGGTCGGAGAACATGGATGCGAGGTTGAGGTCGTGGAGGATCGCGACCGTCCCGCCTCCCCTGTCGGCGAACTCGCGCGCGATGCGCATGATGGTCAACTGGTGCTTGATGTCGAGGCTCGACACCGGCTCGTCGAGTAGGAGGAATCGCGGATTGCCCTCCAGCACCGGCGCCCACACCTGGCACAGGACGCGGGCGAGCTGGACGCGCTGCTGCTCGCCGCCAGAGAGTTCCTGGTAGAAGCGCCCAGCAAATCCCACGAGGTCCACCTTGGCGAGTGCGCGTTCCGGTAGCCTGTCGGCTTCACCCGGCAGCACCCCGGAACGACCGCCCGTCAGGCCGAGCTTGACGACTTCGCGGACGGTGAAGGGAAACGACAGGCTGGCGGCCTGCGGCAGGACGGCTCGGATGCCGGCAAGCTGCCACGGCTTCAAGACCGACAGCGAGCGCCCGGTGAAGGTGATCTCGCCCGAAAAATCGAGGTCGCCGCACAGCGCGCGCATCAGCGTCGTCTTGCCGGAGCCGTTGGGGCCGACGATGGAGACGAATTCTCCTGGCCGCGCCTCGAAGCTGGCGCCGGTGACGATCCGCTTCTCACCGATGAAGACGTCGAGGTCGGTTGCTTCGATCATGGCCGAGGCTCCTAGAGGTCCAGGATGCCGCGCCGGCGCAGCAGGATCCAGAGGAAGAAGGGCGCACCAACGGCCGCCGTCACGATGCCGATCGGCAATTCGGCCGGCGCGACGATCGAGCGGCTGACGGCATCGGCGGCAAGGAGAAGGGCCGCTCCGAGCAGGGCGGAAGCCGGCAGCAGGTAGCGGTTGTCGGGACCGATCAACAGCCTGAGCAGATGCGGCACGACGATGCCGACGAAACCGATGCCGCCCGAGACGGCGACGCACGCCCCCACGGCGGCCGCGACTGCGACGATGGCGACGTTCTTCAGGCGCTGCACCGGAACGCCGAGATGATGCGCCGTCGCCTCGCCCAGGCTGAGCGCGTTCAGGCCGCGTGCCAGGAAGGGTGCAGCGAGAAGGGTAACGACGATGATAGGGGCTGCGGCCGCGATCTTGGTCCACGTCGCGCCGGCGAGCGACCCCAGGCCCCAGAAGGTGAGATCGCGCAGCTGCCGGTCGTCGGCCAGATAGACCATGACGCCGGAAAACGCCCCGGCCATCGCGGCGAGCGCGATGCCGGCGAGCAGCATGGTGGCGATGGAGGTCTGGCCGCGCCGGGTGGCGACGCGATAGAGGATCAGCGAGGTCGCGAGGCCTCCCAGGAAGGCGGAGAAGGGCAGCGCATAAATGCCGAACATCTGCACGACGGGACCGAGCGCGGTGGTTCCCAGCACGATTACACTGATCGCCCCCAGCCCGGCGCCCGCCGAAACGCCGACGAGACCGGGATCGGCGAGCGGATTGCGGAACAGACCCTGCATGACGGCGCCCGAAACCGCGAGCGCGGCGCCGATCAGGATACCGAGGATCACGCGCGGCAGGCGGATGTCGTAGACGATGATCCGGTCGCGGGCCGAGATCGCATCGGCACCGGACATGACGTTCCAAAGCAGCGTCATTGCGGAAGTGTGCGACGCGCCGTAGCCGAGGCTGGCGAGCGCGACCACGCCGAGAAGTAGGCCGCAAAGCAGGATCGCGAGGCGCGCGCGCGCCGACCGGTCGCCTTCGGCAGGATGCTCCCGGCGCGGTCGTGTCGCCGCCATCATCGTCTGGTCAGTCACGTCCGGCGCCGTCAGTTCGTGATCTCGTCGTCGTAGAGCCGGACGGCGAGGTCCTTCACCGCGGCGGCGGTCCGGGTACCGAAGCCAAGCAGATAGAGACCGTCCATCCGGATCACCTGCCTGTCTTTGCCGGCGGGTGTCGCGGCGATCGCCGGATGCGAGAAGAGTTCGTCCTCGTCGATACTCAGATCGCCCTCGCGATCCATCATCAGCACGACGTCCGGCTGCGCCTCGATCACGGCCTCGTCGGTCAGTTGCTTGTAGCCCGAATAGCCGGTGATGGCGTTTTCGCCGCCCGCTAGCTCGATGATGCCGTTCGCCGCGCTGCCCGTACCGGAGGCAAGGATCTTTCCGCCTTGCAGGCTGAGGATGAACAGCACCTTCTTGCGGTCCTTCACGTCGGCGGTGATCTTGCGGGCGGCATCGAGGTCGTCTGCCACCTTCGCGGCGAAAGCCTCCGCCTTCTCGGGTTCGCCGATAGCCTGACCGACCGCCATAATCTTGTCGATGATACCCTGGCTGTCGAATCGCTCGGGGATCACGACCAGCGGCACGCTCGCCTTCTGCAGCACCTGGATGGCTTCCGGAGGGCCGCTGCCCTCGAGCACGAGGATGCCGTCGGGATTGACGGACAGGACGCCCTCCGGCGAGAGCGCCCGCATGTATCCGACGTCCGGCAGCGCCAGCGCCGCTTCCGGATAGAGGCTCGTGGAATCGCGCGCCACCAGACGGTCCTCCTCGCCGAGCGCGTAGAGGATCTCGGTGATGGAGCCACCGACGGACACGAGGTGCTGCGCACCGGTGGGCAAAGCCTCCACCTGAGACGCCATGGCCGAGCCGCCGGGCGGCGGCGCGAGCAGGGGTGCCAGCGTGAGGACGAGGGTGAAGCCGATCGCACTAGCGCGCGCGATAGCGCGGCGGGATTTTCTCAGGGACATGTCATGCCTCCTCAAGCCGCGCTGGACCGTTCGAGCCGGGGAAGACCCTCCACGATGGAGCGCCATTCGGCGCGCTCGTTGGTGCCTTCCTGCCGTTTGCCGAAGAACTGGATGATCATCGAACCGTCGGCGCCGTAAGCCTCGATGGAGGAAACGTGGCCATCCCTGTTCGGCTTGCGCACCGCCCAGACGTCCGTGATGTGATCGGTCCTCAGATGAAGGTGGAAGGTCGGATCCATGACGTTGATCCAAGGCCCCATCAGCTTGATCTCGCCGATCGGCCCCGAGTGGATCTGGATGCAGCCGCCATTGCCGACGAAGCACATGATCGGCACTTGCTCGTTGGCGACGATGCGCATCAGCGACGGGATGGCGTCGTCGGCGAGCCGCCACGCGAAGTCCGGGCCGACCAATTCCACGGCCTGCCGGCGCGTCAGCTTGAGATCGCGCAGGATGCCGACGAACTGGTGCACGTCGGTCATGCCGCTCCAGCGGTTCCGCAGGTCTTCGAGATCGGCGCGCAGGCCAGGATCGTTCGCCGCCTGCACGATCCGCGGACCGGCGACCGGGAGTTCGTCCGACTGGTCGGGCGAGAACAGGATCGCCACGATATCCTCGTAGGCATCGACGTTCGAGTTCTCGCGCAGATGGATCTTGTGGACCGCATCCCCGGCAGCGTCGAAGAACTGGAGACTGCGCCGGATATCGTCGCCCTCGCCCTTGTCGACGGCGAAGCCGTGGACCCAGTGTTTCGGGAAAATGCGAAGGTCGATCTCGCCGCCAAGCACTATCGAGGCATGCTTGCCGGACACCGGCTTTTCATAGACGCCGATCTTCTCATGGACGGCGCTTTCGTTGCGCGTCAGCGCCATGACTTCGCCGAGCGCGGTCACGCCCGCCAGGAGTTTTTCCACGTCAGGACGGATGCGGCGCACGCCGAAGCCGCAATGGGCGGCGACGAATTGACACTCCGAGATGCCGAGCTGGCTCGCGAGATCGCGCTCGCGCATCTTGGGATTGTCGGCCCTCGCCTGCCGGATCGCGGCAGGGGACGGGAGGGAAGCAGCGGTCATCGGCGCACCTACTTGTTGAGAATGAGCTTGCCCTGGCGGGTGATCTTCAGCCGGTAGAGCGAACCCTGGTGTTCGATGCCGATCTCATGCTCGCCGAGAAACAGCGCCTGGCTGGTGAGGGTTCTCAACTGGCGCGGGTCGCCGCGCAGGAATCCGCGCGGGGCCGGCTCGTTGCGATGGTCGCGGTACGACAAGTCGTACGAGGTGCGGGTCGTGGTCACGTCACTGAACCTCCGTTCGCGCCTGGCTCGCGTCGCTGGCTTGGCTTGGTTGAATCTCGCGTTCTTATTGTTGACACCGTTTATCAGGTTTAATAGTGAGCGCAATACCGGAGTCTGAGTTTCATGTTTTCCGGTAAGACGATCATTCGCAAGCGAGCCGCACGGCCAGCCAGCATAAACCGACAGATCAAGGAGTTGGGGTATGGGGTTGGTGGCACGAAACGTCGCGGCGTTGCTCGGTGGAGCCGCGTTGAGCGCGGTGGTCGCACAGATGGCCGGCGCCCAGGAGGAAACGGGGACGAACACGGAAGAAAAGCAGGGCCGCGTTACGATGCTGCAACGCCTGGTTTTCGGCGCCGGCATGGAAAAGGTCGCAATCGACACGCCGCAGTCGGTCACCGTGATCGAGCAGGAAGACATCGACCGCATCCAGGCCACCACGGTGGGTGAGGTTCTGGAGCGCGTACCGGGCGTGAACACCTCCGGCTCCGAACGCGTTCTCGGACAGACGTTCAACATCCGCGGCATCGGTGCGCCCGAATCGGCGAACGAGGAAGGCCGCATCATCGTCACCGTCGACGGCGCCAACAAGTACTACGAGCAGTACCGCATGGGCGGCTTCTTCTCCGATCCGGAGCTCTACAAGCGCATCGAAGTGCTGCGCGGTCCCGCCTCCTCGACCCTCTACGGATCGGGTGCGCTCGGCGGCGTCATCCGCTTCGTGACCAAGGACGCGTCCGACTTCATCGCGCCCGGCGATACCGGCGCACTGCGCCTGAAGGGCGGATACCAGAGCAACCGCGACGGCTGGCTCGGATCGGCCATTTTCGCCCAGCGGTTCGGCGACGCCGAGTACCTGTTCGCCGGCAACTACCGCATGGCCGATTCCTACGTGACCGGCGACGGAACCGTGGTGCGGAGCTCCGACTTCGAGGCCTGGTCCGGCCTTGCCAAGGGTACCTTCAAGGTCGGCGACGAAGGCACGCTGCGCCTTTCCTACCAGCACTGGGATTCGGACGCCGACGATCAGGACTACGCCCAGGTCGGCACGCAGGACATATTCGGAACCGTCGACCGCCACGTGATCGACCGGACGGCGGTGATCAGCTACGAAAACCCGTTCCTCGACAGCGACTGGCTCGACCTGAAGGTCTCCGCCTCATACTCTAACACGACGGTCGACCAGACCAATGCCTCCGGCAATCCGATGTTCGGATTGACCTGTGCCACCAGTGCCCTCTTCTGCGACACCGAATACGGCTACGAGACGTGGCAGTTCAACGTCGAGAACACGTCGGGGTGGAGCGGCGAGAACTGGGAAAACTTCCTCACCTATGGCTGGCAGACCGCATATCAGACCCGCACAGCGGAGGCGCTCACCGTTGCCGGAACGCCGGGCGGCTTCAACTTCCATCCGGAAGGAACGGATCTCAAGACAGGCTTTTTCGTCCAGAACGAGTATATCTGGAACGAGCGGCTGACCATCATACCCGGCATGCGCCTGGACTGGCATGAACTCTCGCCAGGATCGCGAGTGGTCGATCTGGACGGCAATCCGGTCGCCGACACCAGCGACACCGCCATCTCCCCCAAGATCGCCGCCCATTACGAGTTCAATGACACCTTCGCGGTCTTCGGCTCGGTCGCGCATACCGAGCGCTTTCCGACGCTGGACGAGGTCTTCTCGACCGGAAGTTCCAGCCGCACGTTCCTGCCGAGCCTCGATCTCGAAAAGGAAAGATCGAACAATTACGAGCTCGGCTTTGCGGTCTCCGGCTACGATCTCGTCCAGACTGGCGACGGGCTGCAACTGAAGACGACCGGCTTCTACAACGACATCTCCGACCTGATCACCCTCAACCCCGATCTCGTCTCCGGCGAGAACGATATCCCCGGATACGAGAACGTCCAGAACGCCGTGATCTACGGCTTCGAGGTCGAGGCGGCGTACGATTCCGACTATGTCTTCGCCAATCTCGGCTACTCGCACGTCATCGGGAAGAATACGGATACCGACACCTTCCTGACGACGGTCGCCCCGCATGAGGTGAACCTGACGCTCGGCGGAAGGATGCCGCAGCACGATCTCAGCTTCGGCTGGCATGCGCGGTTCGTGGCCGATCCCCAGGAAGACTCCCGCGTCACCTCCACGCCCCTGCCCTCCGGTTCGACCCGCTATGCCGAGTCGTTCAACGTTCACGACGTCTTCCTGAACTGGCAACCGAAGGATGGACAGTTTGCGGGCTGGGAGATTCAGACCGGCGTCGAGAACATCTTCGACACGCAATACAAGGAGTTCCTGAACAACGACCCCGCCAAGGGCCGCACGTTCAAGATATCGCTCAGCAAGCAGATAGGATGGCAGTGATGCCGAAGACGACGGCAATTGCACGGATGCTGGCGGCATCGATCACGATGTCGCCGCTGGCGGGCGCAACCGCGTTCGCCCAGGAGGCGGCGGCGCAGCCTTCGCTGACCCTCGAACTCAACGGCTTGGAGCCGTCTTTGGGCGGCTGCCGGCTCACCTTCCTGGTCCGCAACGGGCTCGGCGCCGCGCTGGAGAAGGCGGCTTTCGAGATCGCGCTGTTCGACAGGGCAGGACTCGTCCAGCGGCTGACCGCACTCGACTTCAAGGACTTGCCGGACGGCAAGACGAAGGTGCGCCAGTTCGACTTGGCCGAGACCGACTGCGCCGCGGTCGGGCGCGTGCTCGTCAACGGCGCGGTCGCCTGCGAGGGCGAAGGCGTGGAGGCTGGCGCCTGCATCCGCCACCTCGACGCCACCACCAAGGCGGCGGACGTGGCGTTCGGCAGCTGATCTCGCCGCATCGACGAGCATACCCGACGGACAGGACCCCACCATGACCAACAGCGTTATCGAGAACATGCGATCCTTCCTCGAGCTCGGCGGGCCGGTGGTCGCCATCCTTCTCGTACTGTCTGTCTTCGCGGTTGCATTGATCCTGCTAAAACTGGTGCAGTTCTGGCGCGAGCGCGTCGGCTTCCACGGAGCCGCGCAACGGGCGCTGCACCTGTGGGTGCATGGCAGCTACGGCGATGCGCGGCAGGTCGCCGATGCCGACCCGTCGGCGGTCGGCTCCGCGCTGGCGGCGGCGATGCGGCTTTCCATGACGCGCAGCGTTCCCAAAGGCGTGGTCGAAGACGAGGTCGGGCGGATCGCGGTCGGCCGGCTGCACGACCTGCAGCGCGGTTTCCGCGCGCTCGACGCCATCGCGCAGATTTCCCCGCTGCTCGGCCTGTTCGGAACGGTGCTCGGCATGATCGAGGCCTTCCAGCAGTTGCAGGGCGCCGGCAACGCCGTCGATCCGTCCATCCTGGCCGGCGGCATCTGGGTCGCGCTGCTCACCACGGCGGCCGGTCTCGCGGTCGCCATGCCCGTCTCGCTGGCGCTGACCTGGTTCGAGACGCGGGTGGAAAACGAACGCGTGGCGATCGAGACGCTCACCACCAACTTCTTCTCGCAGCACGCGCTGGGCGAGATCCGCGCCACCTCCCCCCGCACCGAACCGTCCGCCGCGGGGCTGACCGGCCCCGGAGCGAGCCATGCGCATTGATGCGGGCTACGGCGCAAGGCGCCGGCCGATCTCGGTCACGTCGCTGATCGACGTGATCTTCCTGCTGCTCCTGTTCTTCATGCTGTCGTCGACCTTCACCAAGTTCGCCGAGGTCGAGATCGTCGGTGGCCGCGCGGGCGCCAACGGGCCCGGTGCGGCGCCCGGCATCCTGCTGCGGGTGAACGGGGATGTCTGGACGATCAACGGCGTGCCCGTCGGCGAGGAGCGAGCCGGCGCGGAACTGAAGCGCTTGGAGGAAGCCGGCGCGGTGTCGGCGGTGCTTCTGGTGCGCGGCGAGCTGAGCTCGCAGGCGCTCGTCAGCGCCGTCGAGCGTGTCCGACGGGAAACCAACCTGACACTGCAAGTCGCGAGATAGGACGATGCGGCTGCCCAGGCCCACCGCACGCACCAACCAGGAAAGCACGATCACGCTCATCAACGTGGTCTTCCTGATGCTGATCTTCTTCCTGATCGCCGGTTCGCTGACGCCGCCGATGGACAAGGAGGTGGCGCTGATCAGCACCGCGCAATCCGACCAGGCCGAACCGCCGGACGCGCTCTTCGTGACGGCGCAGGGCTCGATCCGCGCGCGCGGCGCCGAAATCACGCCGGCGGAATATGTCGCCAGGATCCGGCAGGACAGGCTCCTCCTCGACGGCGACGAGGTCACCGTCAAGATCGCGGTCGATCGCGACCTTCCGGCCGAACGTCTGATCGGCATCATCGCCGAATTGCGCGATGCGGGTGCAAGCCGCATCACCATCGTCACCGAGCGCGAGATGCCATGAAGCGTTCGCTCAAATGGACCGCCGCGTTGCTGGCATCGGGCGTGCTGCATGCCGCTGCCGTCGCTTTACTGCTGCGCGAAACATCCGACGAGGTGCAGATCGAAGGCCCGGCCGCGATGGAGATGGCAGTGCTCGGCTCGTTCGAGGATGCCTTCCAGGCCGGCGATCCAGTCGACCCGTTAGACACGATCAACACCGTCGAGGAACCGTCGGTAGCGGCCGAACCGGTGACGACGCCCGAGACGGTGGCCGAAACCCCGAGCGCGGCGCGGCCGGTGGAGACGCCAGTGGCAGCCCTGACCGAAACCGCCCCCGCCGCCGCGGTCGCCCCGGCGCCGGCGGCCGAGCCCATCACGGCCGAAGCGATCGAGGACGTGGTGCCGGAACAGGCTGACCAGGCCGAACCGGAGGTCTCCGAACCGGTGGAGAGCGAGCCGACGCTGCCGGCACAGGTGAACGTTCCGGCACCCGCCGTCGCTTCCGAGGAAGCCCCGGAGCCCACGGAGACCCGGACGGCGGTCCCCATTCCGACGGAAGAAGCGCCGGAGACGACGCCCGCTCCGGCCGCGCAAGCGGTTCAGGCGGCCCTGGCGGAACCCGTCGAGGCACCGGCGCCGGATGTGGCCGAGGTGCCCCCGCAATCGGCAGTCGAGATGCCTGAAAGCGTCGCCGCCACGCCTGCCGAAACCGAACCGGCCGATACGCCCGAAGACGCGCAGGAGGTTCAGACCACCCTCGCGGTCGTTCCGCCCTTGACCGAAGCCGTCGAACCTGTGGAGGGCGAGGAGGTGGTGGAGGCCGTCGAGGAGTTCCCAATTCCGGACGACGTGCCGCTTCCGACGGCCCGCCCGGAGCCGCCGGCCGTCCGCGAAGCCGCCGTGCGGCCCGACCGCGCGCGGACCGAACCGCGGCGACAGCAGCAGACCGAACGCAAGGCCGAGCGCAAGCCGGCGCCTCGCGCATCAGGCGACGGCGGCCGGCAGCAGCGCAGCTCGACGCGGGGCCAGGCGAGCGGCAGCGAACGCGGCAATGCGGCGGCGAGCGGCACCGGCAGCCGCAGTTCGCAGGCCGGCAACGCTGCCGTCTCGAACTATCCCGGACAGGTCGCTTCGAAGTTGAGGCGCGCGGTGAACTCGGTCTCGCGCTCGGCTCGCCGCGGTGCCCGGCGCGACGTGCACGTCACCTTCGTGGTCACGTCGAGCGGCGGCCTCGGTTCGACGCGCATCACGCAGAGTTCC
>CATMOC010000014.1 GCA_950071955.1 uncultured Mesorhizobium sp.
GGGCAGTGGCCTATGCGGTGATGTTGTGGCAGATCGTGCCGCGCCTGGGGCGGGTGGCGCAGGAACAGGCCGATGCGCGCTCGGCCATGACCGGGCGGGTCGTGGACAGCTATACCAATATCGCGACGGTCAAGCTGTTTTCCCATTCCGCCCGCGAGGAAGACTGGATGCGCGACGGGATGGACGCCTTCTTGCGGACCGTGCACCGGCAGATGCGGCTTTCGACGATTCAGGACGTGACGCTGAACGCGATCAACGTGGCGCTGATCGGCGCGGTGACGGCGCTTGGGCTGTGGCTATGGTCCGAGGGCCGGGTGGAGGTCGGCGCGGTTGCGGTCGCGGTGCCGCTGGCCTTGCGACTCAACAACATGGCGCACTGGATCATGTGGGAATTCGCCGCCCTGTTCGAGAATATCGGCACCGTGCGCGACGGCATTTCCAGCCTTGCGCTGCCCCGTCAGGTTCTGGACGCGCCCGCCGCGCGGTCCTTGCGTCGCGGACCCGGCGCGGTGGAGTTCCGGAACGTCACCTTCCGCTATGGCGGCGCCCCGGGCGCGCGCCCGCTGCCGGTGCTGGACGATCTGAGCCTGACGATCGCGCCCGGCGAGCGGGTCGGACTGGTCGGCCGGTCGGGGGCAGGCAAATCGACGCTGGTGAACCTGCTGCTGCGGCTTCACGATCTTGAAAGCGGCCGCATCACCATTGACGGGCAGGATATCGCGCGGGTGACCCAGGATTCGCTGCGCGGCGCGATCGGCGTGGTCACGCAGGACAGTTCGCTTCTGCATCGCTCGGTGCGCGACAACATCGCCTATGGCCGCCCGGGCGCGGCCGACGCGGAAATCGTTGAGGCGGCGAGGCGGGCGGCGGCCTATGACTTCATCAAGGACGTCTTGGATCCGAAGGGGCGCAAGGGTCTAAGCGCTTATGTCGGCGAGCGCGGCGTGAAGCTTTCGGGCGGTCAGCGCCAGCGCATCGCGATTGCGCGCATGATGCTGAAGAACGCGCCGGTGCTGATCCTCGACGAGGCGACCTCGGCCCTGGATTCGGAGATCGAGGCAGCGATCCAGGACAATCTCTACCGCATGATGGAGAACCGCACCGTCATCGCGGTCGCCCACCGGCTGTCCACGATCGCCGCACTTGACCGGCTCGTGATCCTGGATGGTGGGAGAATCGTCGAGGAAGGAAGCCATGGCGAGCTCCTCGCCCGCGACGGGCTCTACGCGCAGCTCTGGAAGCGCCAGTCCGGCGGCTTCCTGGCAGACCGGCTGGCGGCGGAATAGGTCTCGCTATGGCCGTCCGACTCCCCGCACTGCGGCAGTCCGATTCGATCTTCGACCCTCTTGCCGCCGAGATCATGGGCGAGAAGGCGGCTTCGCTCGGCCGCGCGGGCGAGAAGGTGGAACGGTCGCTTGCCGCCCTGCAGGCCCACGAAGGCTCGCCGGCCGACCGGGCGGCCGTTCTGCGAACGGCTACCCAGGCAGTGCACGCCTATTTTATCCAGCGGGAACTGTGCGGATTGCGACGCCACGACGACGTGATCCGCGAATATTGCATCCCGCGCGAAGTGCTGGTCAGGCTAGGGGCGCAATAGGGGAGGGCGCCGCCGTCACTTCGACATGTGGACGTAGCACGGCCCCACGATCTGCTGTTCTCCCGCGCCCTTGTATTTCTTCAGCGCCGCCTGACAACTCGCCATCGCCTTCTGCTCTGCTGCCTTCTGGCTGCCTGCGTTGATGGATATCCCGCAGACGTGGCCGGGTCCGGCCCAGTAATGGATCGTTGTGGCCGCGAAGGCGGAGTGGCCCGACGCGGCGATGTATTTCTTGTGGAGACCGGAGCATCCTCCAGTCATGTCGCGCATGTACATCACCTTGCGGCGAACGTCCCCTTCCTGGCCCGAAAGGTTGGCCGCCGAAGCCAGCGTCGGCGGCAGAAGCACGAGTGCGAACCCGAGTATGGCGGCAAGAGTTCCGGTTCGCTGCCCGATCATTGAACGTCCCCCCAATAGTGTCGTTGCGTCAACGCGGTCCAGTATACATACCCCCGGACAACAATCTAGAATAATGAGAAGCTATTCAAACTACCTGTGGTAACACTCGGCGCGACCGCAGACGATTGACCTGGAGGGGAGCCTTTGAAGGACATCCTCCAATCCGTCGATCACCGGGTTGGCGCCTTTCCTGGTGCGCAGCGGCACGACCATCTTCCGTCAGGTGCGGGGTTCGCATAGGGAAGGGCGAGCGGTCGCGGAATCCCGATGGTCTTCAGTTCGCCCACCTTCCTCTACGTCTTCCTGCCGGTCTTTCTGGTCATCTATTTCGCCGCGGGGTCGCTCGCGTGGCGAAACGCGGTGCTGATCGGCGCGAGCCTCTTGTTCTATGCCTGGGGCGAGCCGGTCTTCGTGTTCGTGCTCCTGGCTTCCATCGTCGTGAACTGGCGTCTGGGGCTGGCGATCTCCGGGTCTGCAGGCGCTGCTCGGCGGCGATGGCTGTCGCTGGGCATCGCTGCCAATCTGGTCATGCTGGGTGCCGCGAAGTATGCCGACATGGCGATGCTGACGCTCGGGACCCTGTTTCCTGCCTCCGGCGTCGCTCCGATCGGCATTCCGCTTCCGCTCGGTGTCTCCTTCTTCACCTTCCAGGCGATGTCCTATCTCGTCGACGTCTACCGCCGCGACGCCCGCGCCGAGCCCAGCCTGGCGAAGGTCGCGCTCTACATTTCCATGTTCCCGCAACTCGTCGCGGGCCCGATCGTGCGATACCGGACCGTCGCCGCACAGATGTCGCAGCGACGCACGACCCTCTGGCGCGCGGCCACCGGGGCACGCATCTTCGCGATCGGGCTGGCGCAGAAGGTCCTCATCGCCAACGAGGTCGGCATCTCCGCCGACATGGCCTTCTCCTTCGGCCCCGATCTCGACCTTCCGGAGGCATGGCTGGGTCTCGCCTCCTACACGCTGCAGATCTACTTCGATTTCGCCGGCTACTCGAACATGGCGATCGGGATCGGGCTCGCCCTCGGCTTCGGCTTTCCGCGAAATTTCGATATGCCGTATGCCTCCGGGTCAGTGACAGAGTTCTGGAGGCGCTGGCACATCAGCCTGTCACGCTGGTTTCGCGACTATCTCTACTTTCCTCTCGGAGGAAGTCGGGAAGGAGCCGCGCGGACCTATCTCAACCTGGTGATCGTCTTCCTGCTCTGCGGCCTCTGGCACGGAGCGGCTTGGACCTTCGTGGCATGGGGGGCCTGGCACGGCGCGCTTCTGGTGCTCGAGCGGGCATTCCTGTTGCGCATTCTGGCGCGCCTTCCCGCGCTCGCGCGCCACGTCTATCTCCTGCTCGTGGTGATGCTCGGCTGGGTCTTGTTCCGGGCGGATGGTTTCGCAGCGGCGACGACCTATTTCAGCGCGCTCGCGGGAGGCCAGGGCAACGGCCAGTTCGATCCCGATTTCGCCTCGCTTCTCACGCCCTACTGGTCGACGGTCTTCGTTCTTGGGGTTCTGCTGTCGACGGTCCGGATCCGACCGCTATTCGCCTCCCGCCGCCGGGACCGGGCGGTCACGCCCGTTGTCGCGGGAGCCCGTCGCCTCGCCAAGGACGTCGGCATCTGGCTGCTGCTCCTCTTCAGCATGGTGGGTATCGCGGGCGCCGGCAACAATCCGTTCCTCTACTTCAGGTTCTGAGCGATGCGGTTCCTCCACATCTGGTTCCTCGGCTGGATGGCCATCCTCCTGGCACTTCCCGCCGTCGGCCTCGCCTACAACACCTTACGGCTGATGGACGAGACGGCGGCGGACGTCGCTTCTGGCCAGGACATAGGGTTCGCGGGACGAATAGACCGCTTCGTCGCGACTCACTTCGGTCTGCGCAAGCAGATGGTCAACCTGAACCGCGACATGAAGAAGCTGTTCTCGGGAGGCTCGCGTCGCGTCGTGGAAGGCGCGGGCGGATGGCTCTTCATCACCGACCTCGACGTGCTCGGCCAGGCGACCGGCCAGCGCTACGATGTGGCCGCGCTGTCGGCGTTCGTGAACGTTGCGGACGAACTCCGGAGCATCCTCGGCGACCGGCCCCGCACCCTTTTGGTGGCGATCGCACCCAACAAGCACGTGATCTATCGCGAAAAGCTACCGGTCTGGGCGCGCGAGGCGCCGGTGCGCACTGAGCTGGACGCCCTGCACGACCGGCTCCGCGCGAGCGGGATCGATGCGGTTGACCTGAGGCCGGCCCTGAAGTCCTGGACAGCGGACCGTCTCGTCTACTGGAGAGGCGACACGCACTGGACAGCATTCGGCGCGGCGGTCGCGTTCAACGAGATCGTTCAAAGGGTCGGCCACTCCGGCGCGGCCGTCGATCTTGAGGCCGCCTTCGGTCCGCCTGTGCCCCTCGATCGCCGCGGCGACCTCGTCGCGATCCAGCAGTTGCAGGAGAAATTCGTCGAATTCCCCTCCCTGCCGACCGACCCTGGACTGTTCTCGGAAGCCCCCTTCGAACGCACTGTCCTGGACAAAGGCGGCAGCAACGAGATCTACAAGCTCCGTCCGCGCGACCCGTCCGACGCGCCGTCGCGGCGGCCGAAAGTCCTCGTCATCGGGGATTCCTTTTCGGCAAGCCTGCTCGGACCGCTCTTCATGCGGTTCGCGGCTGAATTCACATGGATGCCAAACCGACTCGGCGTCCCCGACCCCGATCTGATCCGCGCGATCGATCCCGACATCGTCATCCTTGAGGCCGTCGAACGTACCATCACGTCCTTCCAGCAGGTACCCGGCGCCTAGCCCGTGCACCGCGCGGCGGGACGCCGGTTGCAAGCTGCGCGGCCTCCCGCGACAAACTGCCCACCCGTCCCGCTATCATATGGACAAGCCAGGGCATGACGCCTAGAAACCAACGCCAATCGCCGGGGGATTCCGACCGGCCTGCGTAGCCGTGTCTGCGCAAGCATGGTCGAGGGTATGCCAGCAAAAAGCACACCACTCGGGCGAATTGGTGGCAAGAGGATCAAGGGCCCGTGAGCGCACACGACATCACCGAACCCAACCGCAGGGATTTCCTGTATGTTGCCACAGGAACCGCCGCGGTCGTCGGCGCCGGAGCGGTCGTATGGCCGTTCATCGACCAGATGCGCCCCGACGCCTCGACGCTCGCACTGGCCACGATCGAGGTCGACGTGTCGGCGATCGAGCCGGGAATGTCGATCACCGCGAAATGGCGCGGCAAGCCCATCTTCATCCGCAACCGCACGCCAGAGGAAATCGCGGCCGCCAAGGATGTGCCGCTGACGGAACTCAAGGATCCCATCGCGCGCAACGCCAATATCCCCGCCGATTCGCCTGCGACCGACGTCGCGCGCTCGGCCGGCGAGAGCATGGAGAACTGGATCGTGATGGTCGGCTCCTGCACCCATCTCGGCTGCGTGCCGCTCGGCCAGGCGGGCGATTTCGGCGGCTGGTTCTGCCCTTGCCACGGGTCGCACTACGATACGGCGGGACGCATCCGCAAAGGCCCGGCGCCTCAGAATCTGGCGGTGCCGACATTCGAATTCATATCCGACGCCACGATCCGGATCGGCTGAGTTTAAGGGGACGACTGATATGGCCGGTGGACACTCTGCCTACACCCCGAATACCGGGTTCGAGCGCTGGATAGACAAGCGCATGCCCCTGCCGCGACTGATGTACGACAGCTTCGTGGCCTATCCCGTTCCGCGCAACCTGAACTACGCCTACACATTCGGCGGCATCCTCTCCATCATGCTGGTGTCGCAGATCCTCACCGGCGTGGTGCTTGCAATGCACTACACCGCCGATACGACGCTCGCCTTCAATTCGGTCGAGAAGATCATGCGCGACGTCAATTCGGGATGGCTGCTGCGCTACCTGCACGCCAACGGCGCCTCGTTCTTCTTCATCGCCGTCTACATCCACATCTTCCGCGGCCTCTATTACGGCTCCTACAAGGCCCCGCGCGAGCTTCTGTGGATCCTCGGCTGCATCATCTATCTTCTGATGATGGCGACGGGCTTCATGGGCTACGTGCTCCCCTGGGGTCAGATGAGTTTCTGGGGCGCCACCGTCATCACCGGCTTCTTCACCGCCATCCCGCTGGTTGGCGAGTGGATCCAGCAGCTGCTGCTGGGCGGCTTCGCGGTCGACAACCCGACGCTCAACCGCTTCTATTCACTGCACTACCTGCTGCCCTTCATGATCGCGGGCGTGGTCGTGCTGCATGTCTGGGCGCTGCATGTCACCGGCCAAACCAATCCGACCGGCATCGAGGTCAAGGAGAAGACCGATACGGTCGCCTTCACGCCATACGCGACCATCAAGGACGCGTTCGCGATGATCGTGTTCCTCGCGGTGTTCGCCTATTTCGTCTTCTACATCCCTAACTTCCTCGGCCATCCCGACAACTACGTCGTTGCCGATCCGCTGAAGACGCCGGCGCATATCGTTCCTGAATGGTACTACCTGCCGTTCTATGCCATCCTGCGCGCCATCACCTTCAACATCGGGCCGATCGACTCCAAGCTCGGCGGCGTGCTCGCCATGTTCGGCTCGATCGCGGTCCTGTTCTTCGTGCCGTGGCTCGACACCTCGAAGGTGCGCTCGGCGGTCTACCGGCCGTGGTACAAGCTGTTCTTCTGGCTCTTCGTCATCAATGCCATCTTCCTCGGCTGGCTGGGCTCGCGCCCGGCGGAAGGCAGCTACGTGATCATGTCGCAGATCGCCACGTTCTACTACTTCGCCTTCTTCATCATCATCATGCCGGTCCTCGGCCTGATCGAAACGCCGCGAAGGCTGCCGAACTCGATCACCGAGGCGGTGCTTGCCAAGACCAAGGGAAGCGCGACCGCCACACCGGAAGGTGCCGCCGCGGCGCCCGAGAACCGCTGAGCCGGACCACCGTGAATCCTGAAAGGACTTTTGGAATGAAGAAGATTCTCGGCGGTCTGGCAGCCATCGGAGTTGCCCTCGGCATGGCCTCCGGCGTCGCCCTGGCACAGGCAGACCATGCCAGCGTGGCGGAGCCGACGCACTTCCCGATCCTGAAGCCGCACCAACTCGACTGGTCCTTCGACGGGCCGTTCGGCACCTACGACAAGGGCCAACTCCAGCGCGGGCTCAAGGTGTACCGGGAGGTCTGCTCGGCGTGTCACAGCATGAACCTCGTCGCTTTCCGCACGCTCGAGCATCTCGGCTATTCCGAGGAGCAGGTGAAGGTGCTGGCAGCCGAATACACCGTCACCGACGGCCCGAACGCGGACGGCGACATGTTCGAACGGGCGGCAGTTCCGTCGGATTATTTCCCCTCACCGTTCCCCAACACCCAGGCGGCGGCCGCGTCCAATGGCGGAGCGGCTCCGCCCGACTTCTCGCTGCTGGCAAAGGCGCGTGTCGTCGAGCGCGGGTTCCCCACCTTCGTTTTCGACGTCTTCACGCAGTATGCCGAGGGCGGGCCGGACTACGTCTATTCGCTCCTGACCGGCTACGATCACGAGCCGCCCGAAGGCATGGAGATCCCCGAGGGCACCTACTACAACCCCTACTTCATCGCCGGAAAATCTCTCGCGATGGCGCCGCCGCTGTCCGACGACGTCGTCACCTATGACGACGGGGCGCCCCAGACGGTCGACCAGTATTCCCGGGACGTCGCCGCTTTCATGATGTGGGCCGCCGAGCCGCATCTGGAAGACCGCAAGCGCACCGGCTTCCGGGTCATGATCTTCCTCGTCATCTTCGCCGGCCTGGTTTATTTGACCAAGCGCAAGGTCTGGCACCAACTCGCGCACTGATTTATCCCGGCGCGCGAATTCCACGAAGGGCGTCCGTGAGGGCGCCCTTGTCATTTCGCAAGCCGGGGCCGAGGATAATCCTATCCGGACGGACCGTCGGCCCGGACGTCGAACCGCAACGGATCCCCACATGAAGACCTCCCTCGAAGACACGCTGCTTGCGGCGATCCGCACAATCCCGGACTACCCGAAGCCGGGCATCCTGTTCCGCGACATCACGACCCTTCTCGGCAATGCGCGCGCTTTCCGTCGCGCGGTCGACGAACTCGTGCATCCCTATGCCGGCACCAAGATCGACAAGATCGCCGGCATCGAGGCGCGTGGCTTCATCCTCGGCGGCGCCATCGCGCACCAGCTTTCGGCCGGCTTCATCCCGATCCGCAAGAAGGGCAAGCTGCCGCACGACACCGTGCGCGTCGCCTACAGCCTCGAATACGGCGTCGACGAGATGGAGATGCACAAGGACGCGGTGACAGAGGGCGAGAAGGTCATCCTGGTCGACGATCTGATCGCCACTGGCGGGACCGCGGAGGGGGCCACGCGCCTGCTGAGGCAGATGGGCGCCGACATCGTCGCCGCCTGCTTCGTCATCGACCTGCCCGATCTGGGCGGGCGCGCAAAGCTCGAGGCGCTCGGCGTGGAGGTGCGCACGCTGATCGCCTTCTCGGGGCACTGAATCCCACCCCGCGCCAAAAGACTTCCGGACCCGTCCAGCCGACAGCGTCTTGCGCAGGCCGGCCCGGTCGCCTCGGTTCTCCGATTTGCATTCCCGGCGCTGCCGCCTAAGTTTCCGGTGATCGATCCCATGCCCTAGACGGCGAGGCACGACCTCCCGACAGGCCATAGCCAGAGCGAAGCGGAATGACGGAAAGACGAGAAGCAAATGTGACGCCGCTGCGGCCGCGCGGCAAATGTCCCGAATGCGGCAAGCTCTCAGCCCGGCAGTCTTTCCCGTTCTGCTCGCAGCGCTGCAAGGACGTCGACCTGAACCGGTGGCTGTCCGGGCGCTACGTCATTCCTGGCGAGCCGCTGGACGGGCAGAACGACGACGAGGATCGCGGCTGACCGGACGCCGTCCGGCGGCCGCCGGTGGCTGTCTCGGACGCGTCCAGCAGCCTCTTTTTCACCGGGGAAGCGGCGTCTGCCGGCGCCCCAGGCGTTCGTTCCGGGCCTATCAGGCCAACTCCTTCCGGACAGGCGCCATCCTCGCCGTGGGCCGGGTTCGCGAGCTTTTTCCGATTGTCCGATTTCTGTCACGAGGGCGCTGGACAGGGGGGAATCCCGTGCTATAACCCACGCGCTTTCGGGCTAATGCCCGACGATGCCGCGGCGGTCTACGACGGTCCGTCATCATGCCCAGGTAGCTCAGTTGGTAGAGCATGCGACTGAAAATCGCAGTGTCGGTGGTTCGATTCCGCCCCTGGGCACCACTCCCCCTTCTCCCCTCTGAACATATCTGAAAGTAACCCTTGCTTTTAAACGAGTTCTGTTTCGCCAACTGACCATGGCTGAACATGGCATCCCCTTGCCTCGCACGAGAATGGGGGTATCCGTATGGGGGTATCTTGCAGTCCACGGGAGGCAATACCCCGCGATGCCCTCTCCGAATTCAGTGTTCGCAACGCCAAGCCTCGGGAAGCACATTCCAGTTGCCTGCATGTTACGGCGAGCCCAGCGGCGGCGGGAGCAGTGCACGTGGGAAGATGCACACTGGCTGTCTTCGTAGTCACACTGGCTTGCAGGCCAGTCTGATCCATTCGCCGCCGATTGTTTCGGCCGATTGATCGGATTGGACATCAAACTGCTCGGCCCATTCGGCCCGCGTCTTCTCGTCCCTGATCGCGGCAAGTGCGACTTTTCGCCTTGTAGGCTGACTGTGGCTACGGCGCAGTCATCTGCAAATGGTCTCGCCTGTTCATGTCATCATGCCGATCTCTGTCAGAAATTCCACTTGTACAGAGTGTCCCGCTTTACGGAGCCATCTCTGTCAGATCGTCCGAATTCCGCTTTGCATACATGATTGATTTGTCCTCATGCAGGGGGACGCTTCCCCCTAGGGCAGCAGATAGTCTGCTTGGGGGAGAGGCACACGTGTCCAACAGAGCGGCCGAAGCTCAACCACGGATGCAGTGGGCCTTTTTCAGCAGAGTTCCGCTATTCATGAGGGAGTGAGATGAAAGCGAGCAAATGGATCGTTTGCGCCGGCGTTGCCGGCGTATTGTCAGCCGTGGCGAGTGTGTCGGCGGCTCAGGCGGTGGAGCTTCGGTATGCAACCGGCTTCGCTCCGAACTCGACCGGCGCCAAAGCGGCCGACGTGTATGCGGAAAAGGCCAAGGAGTACTCGGGCGGCGACATCGACATGAAGGTCTTCGCGCAGTCCCTCTTGAGCTTCTCCGAAATGTCTCCGGGCGTGCGCGACGGCATCGCCGATATAGGCATGGTGCTGTTCCCGTACTTTCCGGCCGAGTTTCCGAATTCGACCATGGTTTCCGAGATGACCATGCTGTTCTCACTGCATGACACCAACAACCGCGGCGGCCTAGCCTGGCATGGCGCGCTCGTCGAATACATCATGCTGAACTGCGACAAATGCCGCGGTGAGATCAAGGCGCAGAACCAGGTGTTCACGTCGACCTCATCCACCGAGTACATGCTGATGTGCATCAAGCCGATCGAGAAGGCGCAGGACATGCAGGGCGTGCGCATCCGCGCGCCGGGGGCGCACTGGACCCGCTGGGCCCAGTCGCTCGGCGCGGTCTCCGTCTCGATCCCGCAAAACGAGATTTTCGAGGGCTTGAGCCAGGGCCTTCTCGACTGCTCGCTGAACGGTGCGGCCGAACTCGTCGACCTCGGCCTGATGGACGTCGTCAAGTACGTCATTCGCGACGTGCCCGGCGGCGGCTTCGGCGGTACCGCCCAGTCGAACGTCAACCTCGACGTCTGGACCGGCCTCTCGCCGGAGCAGCGCCTGAACCTGCTCAAGGCGAGCAACTATCACGGCGCCCTGAACTCCTGGAACTACAACGTCAATAACCAGGCGGCGCTGGCCAAGGCCGAAGAACGCGGGATCGACGTCATCGAGCCGGCGCAGGAGTTCATCGACGCGACCCGTGCCTTCACGCAGGAGGACCTTCAGACGATCGCCAAGAGTTACGCCGAGAAGTACCAACTGGAGGGTACCGACGAGGCGATCGCGAAGATGCAGGAACTCTTCGAGAAATGGGTTGGGCTGGTGCAGGACATCGACAGTGCCGACGCCTTCGCGGACCTGGTCTGGAACGAGGCCGTCTCCAAGGTGGACGTCGCTTCGTACGGTCAATGATCTCGGCGAAAGCGAAGAAGGAAGCGGCCACCGTCGGCCGCTTTTTTCTTCGCGCGGCTTCGGCAACGTGGAGGGGACGATGTTCAATCTCGGAAAGGCAATATCCCGAGCCATAAGCTTCATCTCGAACATCGGAGCGATTTTCATCATCGTCATGATGCTGCACATCACCGCTGATGTCGTGATGCGGTATTTCTTCAAATCCTCGGTCGACGGAACGATCGAGATCGTCACGAACTACTACATGATCATCATAGGGTTTCTCACCCTGTGCTTCACCGAGGAGAAGAACCGGAACATCTCGGTCGAACTCGTGACCGACCAGATGCCGGTATGGCTGCAGCGCCATCTGGAAGCGTTTTCCTACCTCCTGTCGATCATCGTGTTCGGATTCCTGACGGTCAGGACCTTTTTCGAAGCCCAGAAGAAGCAGGCGATCGGCGCCTTTGTCACCCAGGGCACCTCCGACATCATCATATGGCCGGCATACTACGTCATCCCCGTGGGATGCGTTCTCATCCTGGTTGTCCTGCTCTACAAGTTGGCCTGCTACGTGACGGGTTCGCCGTCGGGCCTGAACGAGAGCCTGGTCGATACGCTGCCCGAGAGAGCAGGGGCGTCGACATGAGCGGCGTGCAGATCGGCTTCGCGGGACTTGCGGTCCTGCTCCTGCTGCTGGCCATTCGGGTGCCGATCGGAATCGCGCTGATCGGCGTTTCGTTCAGCGGCATCTGGGCTCTCGTAGGCTGGAATGTCGCCTGGGGATCCATCGGGATCATTCCGTACCAGTTCTCGGCCAACTGGGTGCTGAGCTCGATCCCGATGTTCCTTCTGCTCGGCTTCGTGTCCTACCATGCGCAGCTGACGAAAGGGCTCTTCGACGCCGCGCGGGTGTGGCTGGCGCGGCTGCCCGGAGGGCTCGCCATCTCGGCGGTCATCGGCAGCTCCGGCTTTGCCGCCGTGTGCGGCTCCTCCGTCGCGTGTTCGGCCGCCATGGGCCGCATCGCCGTGCCGGAGATGCTGAAGAGCAAGTACCATCCGGAACTTGCCACCGGCACGGTGGCGGTGGCGGGGACCATCGGAGCGCTCATCCCGCCATCGATCCTGATGATCCTCTACGGGGTTATCGCCCGCCAGTCGGTGCCGCAACTCTTCATCGCCGGCTTTGCCATCGGCATCCTGTCCGCCATCGCCTACATCCTGGTGATCGTGATCCGGGTGAAGCTCAATCCTGCGCTCGCGCCCTCCGTCTCCACGAGCATAGGACGCGCGGAGAAATGGCGGGCCCTCGGCGACACCTGGCCGATCCTCCTCGTGATGCTCGGCATCTTCGCCGGTATCTTCGGCGGCGTCTTCACCGCGACAGAAGCGGGCGGGCTCGGCGCGTCGATGGCATGCGTGGTGGGTCTGGCGAAACGTACGCTCAATTGGCAGCGGTTCCGCCTCGCCGCGGTCGAAACGCTCATAACCACCAGCGCGCTCATCATCATCGGCGTGGGCGCCAGCCTGTTCGCCCGGTTCCTCGCCCTGTCCGGCGTCGGCAGCGTGATCTCGGATGCCGTGCTCGGGGTCAGCGACAGCAACCTGGTCATCGTGCTGCTGATCGTTCTCGTCTATCTGGTGCTTGGCTGCTTCCTGGAGCCGCTCGGAGCGCTGCTGTTGACGATGCCGATCGTCCTGCCGATCATCGAGAGCGGCGGCCACAACATGATCTGGTTTGGCGTCCTGCTCGTAAAGCTGCTCGAGATCGGCATGATCACGCCGCCGGTCGGCATGAACATCTTCGTCATCAAGGGCGTCGTCGGCAACACGGTATCGCTGACCTCGATCTTCCGGGGTGTCCTGTGGTTCCTCGTGGCGGATGTCATTCTTGTGCTGTTGATGGTCTTCTTCCCCGAGATCACCCTCTTCCCGCTTCGCTTCCTGTCGGGCGGCTGAACCTCCCCGCATAGCCGTCGATGCGTTCATCGGCGGCCCGTGCCGCTCCTTCTCTCTGATCGGCGAGGGAGAGCTTTTGCCGACGCACCGTGGCGCTCGCGACGTTGCCGCTCCATCCCCGCGCATTGGGGTGGTCCGATCGGGTCGGCCGGGCGTCAATATGCGAGATCTCCAAATGCATACATGACGATGTTACTGCTTTCCTCCTTCTGTCCCTTCGCCGGGGGATGCGAGAGGAGGTTGGTTATCGATAGAAAAGGACCGGAAAATGGTTCAGTTCCGGAAACTGGTCACGCTATGGGCATCGACTCGATAACTTTTCGGCTTGCGCCAAAGACGATGACCGATAGCAGACAGCATACATCATTCGTCGCGTTCCGGCGCGCACGGCGTCGCTGATGGACGGCAGTCTCTCCCCCGAACACGACAGCTTCCGGCAGGAGGTCCGCGCCTTCCTGCGCGGCGCCCTGACGCCGGACGTCGTCCGGCGCAGCATGCGGCAGACTGGCGTGGCGGCGGAGCGTGATCTGGGAATCTGGTGGCACGGGGTGCTTCACGAGAAGGGCTGGATCGCACCCGGTTGGCCCAAGGAGCATGGCGGCTGCGGATGGGATGTCGTGCAGCGTCACATCTGGGAGGAAGAATGCGCACGAGCCCGCGCGCCGCAACTCTTCCTCGCGGGGCTGCAACTCTGCGGCCCCGTGCTCATGGAATTCGGAACGAATGCGCAGAAGGAGTACTTCCTTCCCCGCATCCTGTCGGGCGAGCATTACTGGTGTCAGGGTTTTTCCGAGCCCGGCGCCGGTTCCGACCTGGCGGCGCTGAGGACGCGGGCGGTCCGCGACGGAGACCACTACGTCGTCACCGGATCCAAGATCTGGACCACCCACGCGCACAACGCCAACTGGATCTTTCTTCTGGCGCGCACGTCGACCGAAGGCAGGCCGCAGGCGGGGATCAGCTTCTTCCTGTCGCCCATGGACGCTCCGGGAATAACCGTCCAGCCGATCCTGTCCATGTCCGGCGAGCATGAGGTCAACGAGGTCTTCTTCGACGAACTGCGGATACCCGCCGAGAACCGGGTCGGGGACGAAAACCAGGGCTGGGCCATTGCCAAGTACCTCCTGGAACATGAGCGGGGCGGGAGCTATGCCGCGCTGGCCCGCGCGTTCCTCGACGAAGCCCGGTCCGCCGCCGAAATCTCCGATCCATTAAACGGAGTCCGGTTGTGGGACGATCCGATGTTCCGGCGCCGCTTCGCGGAACTCGATATCCGGGTCACTGCGCAAGGCTGGACGGAGAAGCGCGTCATTGCCGGTCTCGCGCTCGGCCACGGTGCGGGCAGCGTGATGTCGTCGGTGTTGAAGCTTCACGGGTCCGAAGTGCAGCAGGCCGCGACGGAACTCGCCATGCAGGCGCTGGGCGAACTTGCAATTCCCGACCAGCGCGCAGCGCTAGCGCCCGGAAGCGACGTTCCCCCGGTGGGACCCGAGTTCGGCATGCGCGCGACCGCCCGCTACCTCAACGATCGCGCCCGTTCGATCTACGGGGGTTCCAACGAGATCCAGCGCAACATCATCGCCAGGCTGATCCTGGAGGAGCACCGGGCATGAAACAGCCGGCTTTGCTCCAGTATCGAACGCACCGCCGAACAGGAAAGGCCGCCCATGCGCACGTTTGAATCGCCCTACGAAATTCGCGACGTGATCGGAGAACGGCTCGGCTCAAGCGACTGGCTGACGGTCACGCAATCGATGATCGACGACTTTGCCAATGCGACGGGGGATCGGCAGTGGATCCATGTCGACGTCGAGCGTGCGCGGCGGGAGTCTCCCGAAGGCACGACGATCGCTCACGGCTATCTCGTGATGTCGCTGATCGGCGTCCTCCAGCCGACGCTCTACACGGTGAAGGCGCAGCGCACCATCAACTACGGCATCAACAAGCTGCGGTTTCTCAAGGCGGTTCCCGCCGGCGCGCGCATCCGTTCCAGCGAGACTATTCGCGCCGTCGAGGAAGGCTCGGGCGGGCTGCGGGTGTCGTCGGAACTGACGATCGAGCTCGACGGCGCCGACAAGCCGGCCTTGGTGGCCGAAATCGTGTTCGTCTACTTCCCGTAGCCCCCGGCGCGGGTTCGCCTTGCACAGCGGAGATAAGAGAGTGGAATCTTCGATGACCGAGATCGAAAGTGGGCCGGCGGCGAGAGGCCGCCTGCGGACGCTTGGAAGCCTCATCGACTTCCACGCGGCCCGGCGGCCGGACAAGGTCGCCATCCACTTCGACGGCAAGACACTCACCTACCGACAATGGCAGATGCGATCGAACCGGATCGCGAATGCATTACTGGCGACCGGATCTCCCCGGCAGGCGCGCATCGCCTATCTCGGCAAGAACGATTCGCGGTATTTCGAGGCCCTGATCGGATGCGGCAAGGCGGGCATGGTCCTCGCGCCCATCAGCTGGCGCCTGGCCTTGCCGGAGATCCTGTTCCTGCTCGATGATTTCGATACCGAATGCCTGATCATCGACAGGGATTTCCTACACTACCTCGACCAGATTCGGGCGGCACGGCCATCCTTCCGCAAAGTGGTCGTCATCGACGGGGAGGCACCCGACACCGAACCGTTCGACGCGTGGCGCGACCGGCATGCGGATTCCGACCCCGCACTCGACCTTTCGGGCGACGAGGTGGTCGCCCAGCTCCACACATCCGGCACGACCGGCCGTCCGAAGGGCGCGATGCTGACGCATGGGAACTTGCTGTGGAGTGCGCGGCACGCGGAGAGCGGAGAACTGACCGCCTGGGGCGAAGAGGACCTGTCGCTCGTGCCGCTGCCGCTCTTCCACAGCGGCGGAACCTGCTGGGCTATGTACGCGATCTATGTGGGCGGCGGTATCTACATCACCCGCGAGGCCGGTCCGGATCACGTTCTGGCGGCACTAGCCTCCGCGCCAATCACCAAGGCCGGCCTGGTCCCCGCTCTCATCCAGATGGTCCTCAACGATCCGAAGTTCGACCGGAGCAACATCGGATCGCTGCAGACGATCGGCTATGGCGGGTCTCCGATCACCGTCGATCTGCTGCGCCGCGGCATCCAGGAACTCGGCTGCGGTTTCATCCAGATGTTCGGCATGACCGAGACGTCCACCATGGGCACGACGCTCCTGCCGGAAGATCACGATTTCAATCGCCCGCACCTTCTGACCTCGTGCGGAAAGCCTCTGCACGACATGTCGATCAGGATCGTCGACGGCGACGGCCGCGAGCTTCCCAACGGACAGACGGGAGAAATCCCACTGCGGTGCG
>CATMOC010000015.1 GCA_950071955.1 uncultured Mesorhizobium sp.
GCGACAAGGACGGCGAGGCGACCTACCGGCCGACCTGCCACTATGCCTACCACCCTTGCAACGACGCCGTGCTGTCGCTGCACGAGATGTTCGGCGCGGCCGGCAAGGCGCAGCCGGTCCATCATGTGCTCGACGAGAACGAACTGGTCGACGGCAAGGACGAACTCGGCGTGCTCCTCTATGGCCATGAGAAGAACGCCTATTGGTACGGCTCGCAGCTGACGCTCGAAGAGACGCGCAAGCTCGCGCCCTACCAGAATGCCACCGGCATGCAGGTGTCGTCGGCCGTGCTGGCCGGCATGGTCTGGGCGCTGGAAAATCCTGAAGCCGGCATCGTCGAGACCGACGAGATGGACTACCGGCGTTGCCTCGAGGTCCAGATGCCCTATCTCGGACCAGTGAACGGCTATTACACCGACTGGACGCCGCTCGATGGTCGACCGGGGCTCTTCCCGGAAGATCTCGATACCAAGGATCCATGGCAGTTTCGCAACATCCTGGTGCGCTGAAAACGAAGCGGGCTCCTTGTCGTTCAGCCTGCCTTGCTTTTGCCGGGCCGGCGCGGCATGAAACGGCATCCTGAGGAGAGGAGCGCACAATGAGAACGGTTCGACTGCTTGCGGCTTCGGTCGCCCTTGCCACGCTGGCGGGATGCCAGATGGCAGGTCCGGGAAGCGGCCCGGTCGTGCGCGCGCCCTCGGGCGTGGACGGAGACTGGGTCGGAACGGACGGCGTGGCGGTCTCCCGCTTCAGCAACGGCGCCTTCGAGACCTATGCCCGGGATACGGGAAACAAGCTCGCCCAGGGCAGCTATTCGATGCGCGACTCCCGCACCATCGACATCACGCTGACCTCGCTGATCCGCCAGACGACGTCGAGCGTCGTCTGCTCGATGGTGACGTCGACCCAGCTCAACTGCACCAGTTCCAGCGGCAACCAGTTCGTCCTCGTACGCCGCGCCGGCGTCTCCTGACCCTGACGGCGCTCCGCACCGGCCGGTTCTGACGGCCCGCCGATGATCGTCGTTGCCGTCCTCCTGCTGCTGGCGATCGTGGTCCTGCCGCAGCTCTGGGTCCGGCACACGATCAGCAAGCATGGCGCGGAGCGGCCCGACCTGCCGGGAACGGGCGGCGAACTGGCGCGGCATCTGCTCGACCGCTTCGATCTGGGCAACGTTCCCGTCGAGATCACCGAGAAGGGCGACCACTACGATCCGGACGCCAAGGTGGTGCGGCTCCTGCGCCAGCATCATGACGGACGGTCGTTGTCGGCCATCGCGATCGCGGCGCACGAGATCTCGCACGCGCTTCAGGACGCCAATGGCGAGCGCAAGCTGGCGGCGCGGCAGCGACTGGCAAAGCTCGCCAACGTGACCGACCGCCTGGCGGGGATCTTCTTCATCGCCGCCCCGGTCCTGACGCTGATCGCGCGCACGCCGGCCGCCTTCGTCGCCGTGATCGGTCTCGGCATCGGGCTGCTCGCCGTCCGCGTGCTGGTGAACCTCGTCACCCTGCCGGTCGAGATGGACGCGAGCTTCTCCAAGGCGCTGCCGATCCTGCGCGAAGGGCGATACCTTTCCGAGGACGACCTGCCCGCCGCCCACAGCGTGCTGAGGGCAGCCGCCTTCACCTACGTCGCCGGCGCGCTCATTTCGCTGGTGAACCTTGCACGCTGGATCAGGCTCCTGCGATAAGGACGGCGGGGGAGGAGAAACCCATGAGCACCCATTTCGACGAACTGGAGACGCGCGATCCAAAAGAGCGCGAAAGCGACCTCTTCGGGCGCCTGCCCGGCTTCCTCGCGCAGGCCGCATCCAGGGCGCCCGGGCTCGCCAAATGGCTGGAGGGCGTGCCGCTCGAGGCGGTGAATTCCCCCGCCGCGCTCGCGGCTCTGCCGGTGCTGCGCAAGTCCGAACTGATGGAATTGCAGGCCGGGTCTCCCCCGTTCGGCGGTTTCGCCGACGAGAGCGCCCTTGGAGGGCGACGCGTCTTCCTTTCCCCAGGCCCTATCTGGGAGCCGGAGTGGACGGAGGATGAGGCCTTCCACAATGCACGCGCCTTCTTCGCCGCCGGCATTCGATCCGGAGACCGCGTGCATAACGCTTTCGCCTACCACATGACGCCCGGCGGGTTCCTGCTCGACGCGGGCGCGCGCGCCCTCGGCTGCACGGTCTTTCCGGCCGGCACCGGCAACACGGACATGCAGGTGGAGGCCGCGGCCGCGCTCAAGCCGGCCGTCTATTGCGGCACGCCCGACTTTCTCAAGGTCATGCTCGACCGCGCCGCGCAGGCGGGCAAGGACCTTTCCTCGTTCCGCCGCGGCCTCGTCTCGGGCGGCGCTCTCTTCCCGTCGCTCAGGGCGGAGTATGCCGGTCGGGGCATCAAGGTGCTGCAATGCTACGCCACGGCCGAGTTCGGCGTCATCGCCTACGAGACCGCCAGCGAGGATGGCGAGCCGAACCCCGGCATGGTGATCAACGAGAACCTGATCGTCGAGATCGTCAGGCCCGGCACGGGCGACCCGGTGGAGGATGGCGAGGTCGGCGAGGTGGTCGTCACCGGGTTCAACCCAGTTTACCCGCTGGTGCGCCTGGGCACTGGCGACCTGTCCGCAATCATCCCCGGCGCCTCCCCTTGCGGGCGCACCGGCCGGCGGCTGAAAGGCTGGATGGGTCGCGCCGACCAGCGCACGAAGATCAAGGGCATGTTCGTCGACCCGAAGCAGGTCGCGGAGATCGTCAGGCGTCATCCCGAGATCGCCAAGGCGCGGCTCGTGGTCACGCGCAACGGCGAGAGCGACGCGATGGAACTGCGCGCCGAGAAAGCCGACGGCGCAGCGCCGGATGCTTCGGCCATCGCCGCGTCGCTGCGCGACCTGACGAAGCTCGGCGGAACGGTCGAGATCGTGGAGGCGGGCGCGTTGCCCAATGACGGCAAGGTGATCGCCGACGAGAGGGACTATGCGAAGTGACCCGCGGGCAGGCGCAGGAAGCTCTTGCATCCGCCGTGTGCGGGTGTGAACATGAACGCCACGGGATGTCACGGGCCTGACAAGCAGCCGGTTCAAGACACCGACGACAAGATCTGTTTCGGAGTGCCGGTCCGCCGGATCCGGAACGCCACGGGAGACTGACGATGAAGAAGATAGCCACCCTTGCCGCGATGTCGGCATCGATGCTTGCCATGTCCACGGCGGCTTCGTTTGCCGACTACACGCTGAACATCCTGCACATCAACGACTGGCACAGCCGCATCGAATCGAACAACAAGTACGAGTCCACCTGCTCGGCCGAGGACGAAGGGAAGGGCGAGTGCTTCGGCGGCGCCGCGCGCCTCGTCACCATCATCGACGATCGCCGCGAGGCGCTCGCCAACGAGAACCTGCTGGTCCTCAATGCCGGCGACAATTTCCAGGGCTCGCTCTTCTACACGACGTTCAAGGGAACCGCGGAAGCCGAGTTCCTGAACCGCATGAAGTTCGACGCCATGACGGTCGGCAACCACGAGTTCGACGACGGCGAGGACGCCCTCGTGCCGTTCCTCGAGAAGGTGGAGTTCCCCGTGCTCAGCGCCAACGTGGCGCCGAACGCCCAGTCGAAGGTCGGCGACATGATCAAGCCGTCGCTGGTGCTTGACGTCGGCGGCCAGAAGATCGGCATTGTGGGCGCGGTCACGACCGACACGCCGGAGATCGCCTCGCCGGGACCCAACATCGCCATCGAGGACGACGTCGCGACGATCACCGCCGAGGTGAAGAAGCTCCAGGACCAGGGCATCAACAAGATCATCGCGCTCACGCATGTCGGATACGCGCGCGACATGGAGGCGATCGCCAAGATCCCCGGCGTTGACGTGGTCGTCGGCGGTCACTCGCATACGCTCCTGTCGAACACCGACGACAAGGCTGCCGGCCCCTACCCAACCATGATCGAGAACCCGGAAGGCTATCAGGTTCCCGTCACGCAGGCGGCCTCCTACTCGAAGTATCTCGGCGAACTGAAGGTGGTCTTCAACGACGAGGGCGTCGTGACGTCGGCGATGGGCGATCCGATCCTGCTCGACAAGTCGATCGTGCCGGATGAGGCGGTGCTTGCCCGCATCAAGGAACTCGGCGCGCCGATCGAGGAACTGAAGGGCCGCGAAGTCTCGGAGACGACGGCGCCGATCGACGGGAGCCGCGACACCTGCCGCGCGCAGGAATGCGAGATGGGCAATCTCATTGCCGATGCCATGCTCGACCGCACGGCCGACCAGGGCGTAACCATTGCCGTGCAGAACGGCGGCGGCATCCGTGCCTCGATCGACGAAGGCACGATCACCATGGGCGAGGTGCTCACGGTGCTGCCGTTCCCGAACACGCTGGCGACCTTCCAGATCACGGGTGCCGACCTGCGCGCGTCGATCGCGGCCGGTCTGTCCGAGATCGAGGAAGGCAAGGGCAAATTCCCGCAGGTCGCGGGGCTCAAGTACACCTTCGACAAGTCGGCCGCGCCGGACGACCGCCTGAAATCGATCCAGACGATGGAGAACGGTGCCTGGGTGCCGCTCGAGGACGGCAAGCTCTATACGGTCGCGACCAACAACTTCGTGCGCGGCGGCGGCGACGGCTACAAGCTGTTCGCCAACAATGCGCAGAACGCCTACGACTTCGGTCCTGGCCTCGAACAGGTGGTCGCCGACTACCTCGCCGAAAACCGGCCGTTCACGCCCGCGCTTGACGGCCGCATCACCGAGGTGAGCGCAGCCGCTCCGGCGCCGGCGGCAGCCGAGCCCGAGAAGAAGGCCGAGATGACGCCGGCCGCCGAGCCGGAAGCCAAGATGCCGGAGTTGCCGGCCGCGTCCTCCAGCCTCACGACAACCGCGCCGACGGTGCCTGCGGGCGATACGGCCATGAAGGCTGAGGAAGAAGCCAAGATGGCGGCCGAGAAGGCTGCGGCCGATGCCGCCGCCAAGGCCGAAGAGGAGGCCAAGGCCGCTGCCATGAAGGCCGAAGAGGAAGCCAAGGCTGCCGCAATGAAGGCCGAGGAAGAGAAGATGGCTGCGGAGAAGGCTGCGGCCGAGGTCAAGACGCCCGACCTCCCCGCCATGTCCTCGACCCTGACGACCGAACCGCCGGCAGTTCCGGCCGAAGAGCCGCAAAAGACCGCGATGGCTGCGCCGGACAAGCCGGCCGACGGCGCGATGGCGCAGGGCAAGGAGCCCTACGTCATCATGCGCGGCGACAACTACTGGAAACTGGCCGTGAAGTTCTACGGCGACGGCATGAAGTGGTCGATGCTCAAGGACGCGAACCCGGACCTCGATCCCGATCGCCTGCCGATCGGCGGCTCGCTGGTGGTACCGGCCGCGAACTGACGGCCGAACGGATGGACGGGACCCGCCCTCCCCTGCGAGGGCGGGTCTTTTCGTTTCGGCCGGTCTCGCGGCAATTGGTCCGATTGTCTTGCATCCGCGTACACCTATTTCCGGTACCGCCGATGGGGGCATCTCGATGACGATCAATTCACGAGCCGACATGACGCACACCACCGCGACGGGTCCGTTGCCGCAGGGCCATCCCCCGGTGGCGCAGCCGAAGGTGGGCGTGCTGCTTGTCAATCTCGGCACGCCGGACGGAACGGACCGCGCATCGATGCGGCGCTACCTGGCGGAATTCCTGTCGGACCGCCGCGTGATCGAATGGCCGCGCGCGGTCTGGTATCCGGTGCTCTACGGCATCGTGCTGAACACTCGGCCGAAGAAGTCGGGCGCGCTCTACGACAAGATCTGGAACCGCGAGAAGGACGAATCGCCGCTCCGCACCTACACGCGCGCGCAGGGCGAAAAACTCGCCGCCGCGCTGTCCGCGCATGACAACGTCGTGGTCGAGTGGGCGATGCGCTACGGCAATCCCTCGATCGAAAGCGTGCTGGAACGCATGACCAAGGCGGGATGCCGCCGGATCGTGATGTTCCCTCTCTATCCGCAATATTCCGCCACCACGACGGCGACCGTGAACGACAAATTCTTCGAGGCGCTGATGAAGATGCGCTGGCAGCCGGCAGTCCGCACCGTGCCGGCCTATCACGACGAGCCGGTCTACATCGACGCGCTGGCGCGCTCGATCGAGAAGCACCTCGCCTCGCTCGACTTCGAGCCGGAGGTCGTGATCGCCTCCTACCACGGCATTCCGCAGAGCTACTTCAAGGCCGGCGACCCCTATCACTGCCATTGCCAGAAGACGACGCGCCTGCTGCGCGAACGGCTCGGCTGGGACGAGACGAAGCTGATTACGACGTTCCAGTCGCGGTTCGGCCCGGAGGAATGGTTGCAGCCCTATACCGACAAGACGGTGGAGCGGCTGGCGAAAGAGGGCGTGAAATCGATCGCCGTGTTCAATCCGGGCTTCGTGGCGGATTGCCTGGAGACGCTGGAGGAGATCGCCGGCGAGGTCGGGCATCTCTTCCATGAGAATGGGGGTACGAACTTCTCGCATATTCCCTGCCTGAACGACAGCGACGAGGGCATGGCCGTGATCGAGGCGATGGTGCGGCGCGAACTGGGCGGCTGGGTCTGAGGCGAACGGAACCGACAGACGCCCCATCCGTTGCCGGAGCGTCCAGAGGGAACCTCCATAATGTCACGAAAGCTCGACCTGCGAACCGGCAGGGCCGTCTGGACTGCGTATCGCGCAGCCGCAATCCCCGCCACGCCGCTGACCCGCGACGTCAAGGCGGATGTGGCCATCGTCGGCATGGGGATCAGCGCCGCGATGATGGCGGATTCGCTGACGGACGCAGGGCTGTCGGTCGTTCTGATCGATCGCCGTGGCCCGCTGCTCGGCTCGACGGCGGCCACGACCGCACTGGTGCAGTTCGAGATCGACCAACCCTTGACGACGCTGACGAAGAAGATCGGCAAGGACCGGGCCGAGCGCGCCTGGCGGCGTTCGCGCCTCGCGGTGGCCAACCTCGCCGCCCGCGTGAAGGAACTCGGCATCGAATGCCGCATGATCGAGCGGCCGTCGCTCTATCTCGCCGGCAACGTCCTGGCGCCGCAGGCGCTGCGGGAGGAGGGATTGCAGCGCAACCGCGCCGGACTGCGATCCGCATACCTGACGGCCGGAGAGTTGAAGGACCGTTTCGGCCTCGACCGGAAGGGGGCCCTGCTCTCTCACGGCAACCACGCTCTCGATCCAAGGAGGCTCGCGGGCGGCTTGCTGCTGGCTGCCATCGACCGCGGCGCGCGGCTCTATGCGCCAACGGAGGCGACCGGCTTCGAAAGCCATCGCGACGGCGTGACGATTTCCACCCGCGACGGCCCGTCGATCTCGGCCGGCGCGGCGGTACTGGCGACCGGCTACGAACTCGCCGACTTCGTGCCGAAGGACCACCATTCGGTGATATCCACCTATGCCATCGCCACGCGGCCTCAGCCGCGCGCGATCTGGCCCGAAGCCGCGCTCATCTGGGAAGCCTCGGACCCCTACCTCTATCTGCGCGCCACGCATGACGGCCGCGTCATCTGCGGCGGCGAGGACGAGGAATTCACCGACGAGGAGCGGCGCGATTCGCTGCTTTCCGACAAGACGACGCGCATCACCGAAAAGCTCGGCCGCCTCCTGCCGGGCATCGATACGACCCCCGAATTCGCCTGGGCGGGCGCCTTCGGCACGACGCCGAGCGGCCTGCCGCTGATCGGGCCGGTGCCCGGCAAGCGCGGCTTCCATGCGGTGATGGGATACGGCGGCAACGGCATCACCTTCTCGCGCATAGCCGCCGAAGTGGTGACCGCCAGCCTGACCGGGGGCGCGGACCGCGACGCGGACCTCTTCGCCCTCGACCGCGCCTGACGCGACACGGTGCCTCATGCGATACGCTTCAGCGACGGCGCCTTTGTGCGCCCGTCGAATGACCACTTTCTTTGTGCCGCGGCCAGATCGGGGGAGCGATCCCGCGGCGACCGACGAGGCGCTTCTCCTTGCCGCAGGTGCGGCTGACGAGGCCTCTTCGCCGCATCCGGCCGGCGGCGCACCTGTGATCCTGCCGGGAGCGCGCCGTCTCAGCGTCGTGAATGATCCGGCCGCCATTGCCGCCATCGAGGCGTTCCCGGCGAATCTGCCTGCGGCACGGTGACGGTGCTGCTGCCTCCGGAATTGTTTCCGGCCCGAAACCCTTCTACAGCTTTCCCCGAGGGCCGCTGGCCCGAGTCGCCGTGCGGAGCGGCGAGGCAAAAGGGAGTGCAGCATGAATTTCACGGGCCTGGACATCATCATACCGGTCCTCGTCGTCCTGGTGCTTCTCTTCCTGTTCGCGGGCATCAAGACCGTGCCGCAGGGCAGCAACTGGACTGTCGAGCGATTCGGACGCTACACCCGCTCGCTCTCTCCCGGATTGAACCTGATCCTGCCCTTCATCGACCGCATCGGCGCCAGGCTGACGATGATGGAACAGGTGCTGGACGTTCCCACGCAGGAGGTCATCACGCGCGACAACGCGATCGTGGCGGTCGACGGCGTTGCCTTCTACCAGGTGCTGAACGCCGCGCAGGCGGCCTATCAGGTGGCGGGGCTGGAGAACGCGATCCTCAATCTCACCATGACCAACATCCGCTCGGTCATGGGCTCGATGGATCTCGACGAGCTTCTCTCCAATCGCGAGGCGATCAACGAGCGTCTGCTCAGGATCGTCGACGAGGCCGCCGGCCCCTGGGGCATCAAGGTCACGCGCGTCGAGATCAAGGACATCAACCCGCCGGCCAACCCCGTCGAGTCCATGGCGCGCCAGATGATGGCCGAGCGCAACAAGCGCGCGCAGATCCTGGAAGCCGAGGGACTGAAGCAGGCGCAGGTGCTGGAGGCCGAGGGCCGCAAGGAAGCCGCCTTCCGCGATGCCGAGGCGCGCGAGCGGTCGGCCGAGGCCGAGGCGCGCGCCACGCAGGTCGTCTCCGAAGCGATCGCGGCGGGCGACGTGCAGGCCATCAACTACTTCGTGGCCCAGAAGTACACCGAGGCGCTGGCGCGGATCGGATCCGCCCCCAACAGCAAGATCGTGCTCCTGCCGATCGAAGCCTCCGCGCTGATCGGCTCGCTCGGCGGCATCGGCGCCATCGCCAAGGAAGTGTTCGGCGGCGAATCGCCCACCCAGAACACGCGCGGCGCAAACCGTCCGCCGATCGTGCCGCCCGGCCAGGGCTGATCGGCCGCCCGGGAGAGCCCCCATGCTGGAACGCATCTTCTCCGAACTCGGCCCGTGGAACTGGCTGGTGCTCGGCTTCGTCCTGCTGACGCTGGAGATCATCCTGCCCGGCGTGTTCCTGGTGTGGATCGGGCTGGCGGCGCTGGCGGTCGGCGTCCTGTCGATAGCGATCTGGGAATTCGCCCTGTGGACCTGGCAGGTGCAGATACTGGTGTTCCTGGTATTCTCGCTGCTGTCCGCATGGCTCGGCTACCGATTCGTGCGGCGCGACGAGACGCCGAGCGACCAGCCCCTGCTCAACCAGCGCGCCAGGCAGCTCGTCGGCCGCACGGGAACGCTGGAAGAGGCCATCCGCGACGGTCGCGGCCGCCTGAAGATCGGCGACACGTGGTGGCCCGTGAATGGTCCGGACGCGGCACCCGGCACCAAGGTGCGCGTGGTCGCCGCCACGGACGGCGACCTCGTGGTGGAACCGGTCTGAGCTTTTCGGGCGGTCAGGCGGCTCCCAGCCGCAGGAGATCGTGGAAATGCACGACGCCGACCGGAACGCCCTCGTCGACCACCACCAGCGCGCTGATGTGATGCTCGTTGAGCAGCGCCATCGCCTCCGCCGCCAGCGTGCGCGGCGTGACGGTCTTGGGATTGCGGGTCATCAGCTCGTCGATGGCGATCTCCGCCAGGTTGAGATGCAGGCTGCGCGCCAGGTCGCCGTCGGTGAAGATGCCGGCGAGCCGTCCGTCCTCGCCCGTCACGCACACGCAGCCGAAGCGCTTGGCGGAAAGGACCATGATGGCCTCCGGCATGGTGACGCCGCGCCTGACGACGGGCATCTCGTCTCCCACATGCATCACCTCGCGGACCTGCGTCAGGTTGGCGCCGAGCTGCCCGCCGGGATGGAAGGTGCGGAAATGGTCCGGCGTGAAGCCGCGCGCCTCCAGGAGCGCGACCGCCAGCGCATCGCCGATGGCGAGTTGCAGCACCGTCGAGGTGGTGGGGGCCAGTCCGTGCGGGCATGCCTCCGGCGCCTTCGGCAGACACAGCACCAGATCGGCCGCCGAAGCGAGCGTCGACGTCTCCCCCGACGTGATCGCGATCAGCGGGATCTTGAAGCGCCGCGAATAGGCGACGATCCCCTTCATCTCCGAGGTCTCGCCGGACCAGGAGATCGCGACGATCGCGTCGTCGGGAGCGATCATGCCCAGGTCACCATGGTTGGCTTCGGCCGGGTGGACGAAGAAGGCGGGCGTACCGGTCGAGGCGAGCGTCGCCGCCATCTTGTTGCCGATATGGCCGCTCTTTCCCACGCCGGTGACGATCACCCGGCCGCCGATCCCGGCGAGCATCTCCACCGCCCTCGCGAAGGGCTCCGAGAGCCCGTTGCCAAGCGCGGCCGCGAGCGCCGCCATGCCTGCCTGCTCGGTGGTGATGGTGCGGACCGCGGAATCGATGGCCGCCTTGGCGTCCACCCGCTGATTCAGGACTTTCCCGTGCATTGCGACGCTCTATCGCGTCCAAACCCGGCTGTCCAACCTTGATTTCAAACGACGAATGCCGGGCGGAGGGGACCGCCTCAACCTCCCGTTAACCATCGGTGTTTACGGTTCGGTAAAGTTTCGCACCGGGCGGCTCGTCGGATCACCATGCTCGCATTGCCAGAGAGACGATCGGCAGGATCTCATCGCCTGCTCGCGCGGCAGTTGGCGCTACTGGCCTCGACGGCAGTCCTGTCGCTGACGCTCTCCAACGCGACCGCGCAGGAGAACCAGCTCCGCGGCCAGCTGACCGAGAGCCAGGTCAATGACGAGCTTCTGGGCGGGCAGAAAAGCGATGCTTCCGGCGAACCGTCACGCGGCGGCGAACCTACCCCGGGATACGTTCCCGTGAGCGAAGGCGCGCTCGATCCGGACGAGGAAACGCGCGACGACAACGCCAGCCTGTTCCCGATGGAGGAGACTGACGCCTTCACGGAAGCGCCCCCACCGACCCCGGGACGGGCCGCCCGTGCCACGAACATGCGCGACGAGCCGGAAGAGGCCGCTGACGCCGCCGGGCCCGAGCAGCCGGATCTCGAGGAAACAGACGACACCGCAGTCGGTACTGTCCGGCAGGAGCGGGTCGACGCGCTCGACGAGGAGGCGAACCGGCGCCTAGACCGCGAGAACCCGCGGACGGCCGCGATCGAGACTCCGTCCTTCGAGGAGGAGGAGAACCCCTATTCGCCGCTCGGCCTGCGCGTCGGAACGTTCGACGTCTTCACCACCCTCGACCAGGGGTTCATCTGGTCGACGAACAGCAGGAATGCGCCCGATGGCAGCGAGGGAGTACTCTCGCAGACCGAGTTGCGGCTCAACGCCGTCTCCGACTGGACCCGCCATTCCGCCGCCTTCAACGCCTTCGTCACCTACAAGGACGCCGTCTCGGGAGACGACGACTACGACGAACTCCAGGGCGGCGTGGACGCATCCTTCAGAGCGGATCTGGCGCACGAGATGAACGCCGCCGGTGCGTTCGCCTACACGGTTCGGCCCGAATCGGCGTCCTCTCCCGTCGACATCGGCAACGTCGTCTCGGAGCCTCTGCTGCAGGAGATTTCCGGCAACCTGTCGATCGGCAAGGATGTCGGCAAGGCGCGCTATTCGCTGACGGGTGCGCTCGACCGCGAGATATACTCCGACGCGGACCTGTCTTCGGGCGGAACGCTGTCGCAGAAGGATCGCAACTTCACGCTGGCGACGGTTGCGCTGCGCGCCGGCTACGAGGTGTCGCCGGCGATCGTGCCCTTCGTCGAGGCCGAGATCGGCCGCCGTTACTACGACCTCGAGGTGGATTCCAGCGGCTATGCCCGGTCCGCGGACAGGCTCGCATTGCGCGGCGGCGTCGAACTCGATTTCGGCGAGAAGCTGTCGGGCGAGGTCTCCGCCGGCTGGCTGCGCGAAAGTTTCGACGACGAACGCCTGACGCCGATTTCCGGCCTTCTGCTGGATGCCGCGCTGGTCTGGTCGCCGACCCGCGGCACGACGGTGTCGCTGATCGGCTCGACCGAGGTGGAAGGCACCACGACGGCGAGCGAGAGCGGCTCCGTCCGCTATGCCGCGAGCGTCGAGATGCTGAGGGAGGTCCGGGCGAACCTGACGCTGGGCGCCAATGCGGGCTTCGCCTGGCGCGATTACGTAAACAGTTCCGACCACGAATTGACCTTGAGCGCGGAAACCAACGCGACATGGTGGTTCAACCGCTATGCCGGCATCAACGGCCGTCTGCGCCACGAGCGCTTCGACAGCACCATCGCCGGGCGCGACTACGACGCGAGCAGCATCTATCTAGGCCTCAAGCTCCAGCGCTGACCGCGCCGGAGCGCCGGGCAACCTCAACCGATCCTGGCCTTGGCCTCACCTGCCGTATACTCCTCCAGCAGGTCGGAGATCATGCGCGTCATGCGCGGGCTGAAGTCCTTGCGCCAGAGCGAGAAGGCGACGTTGGCTTCGACGAAGCCTTCCGGCGAGCCGCAGTCGAAGGTGCGGCCCTTGTAGTGATAGCCGTAGAAGGCCTGTTCCCTCTGGAGCTTCAACATCGCGTCGGTGAGCTGGATCTCGTTGCCGGCGCCGCGCTCGTGGGCTGACAGGATGTCGAAGATCTCCGGCTGCAGGATGTAGCGGCCGTTGAGGAAGAGGTTCGATTCGGCCGTGCCCTTGGCTGGCTTCTCGACCATCGAGGTGATCTCGAAGCCGTTGGCGACGTCTTGGCCCTTGCCGACGATGCCGTATTTGTGCGCCTCTTCGGGATCGCACTCCTGAACCGCGATGACGTTTCCGCCGGCCTCCTCGTAGAGTTCGACCATGGCGCGCATGCAGCCCTTCTCCGACTGCATGATCATGTCGGGCAAAAGCAGCGCGAAAGGCTCGTCGCCCACCAGGTTGCGGGCGCACCAGACGGCATGCCCGAGGCCGAGCGGCACCTGCTGGCGCGTAAAGCTGGTCTGTCCCGGCTCCGGTTGCATGCGCTGGAGCTTGGCCAGTTCGGCGTCCTTTCCGCGCTGGGCGAGCGTGTCGTAGAGTTCGAACTGGACGTCGAAATGATCCTCGATGACGCCCTTGTTGCGGCCGGTCACGAAGATGAACTCCTCGATGCCGGCTTCCCTGGCCTCGTCGACCACGTACTGGATGACGGGCTTGTCCACGACCGTCAGCATCTCCTTGGGGAGTGCCTTGGTGGCTGGCAGGAACCGCGTTCCAAGCCCCGCAACCGGGAAAACCGCCTTTCGGACCTTTTTCATGCTGGATGACATCCGTTTCTCGATGGGGGAGGAGTGCGACATCTTGATGCCGAATTCACGGGATACGCATCGGCGGACCGAAACGATCCCGCAAGGCATTGCCCGCAGGATGTATTGCGAATCTCTTCTATGGTAAACCCTTTGCTAACCCGCGCACGGCAGGATTCCGGACTTCGTGCAACGAATTCGGAGGCAGCGATGTTCCAGATGAAAAAGAACTTCCGATCGGCGGCGCTCGGCCTCGTCGGTATTGCGACGGTCCTCGCGGCCCAGCCGGCCGCCGCCGACGCCGGTTTCCAAAAGTGGGTGGCGAGCTTCCGCGGCGTGGCCGCCAGCAACGGCATCTCGGGTAAAACGTTCGATCGCGCCTTTCGCGGCGTGACCGCTCCCGATCCGGAGGTTCTCGAGAAAGCACGCTACCAGCCCGAGTTCACCGCGCCGGTCTGGGACTACTTCGACAACCGCGTCCAGGAGGATGCCATCGCTGTCGGCCGGCAGATGGCACGTCAGTGGAAGCCCTGGCTCGATCGGATCGAAAGCCGGTTCGGCGTGGACCGCCATATCCTGCTGGCGATCTGGTCGATGGAATCGAACTACGGCGAGATTCTGAAGAACGACAAGGTGATGCGCAACGTCGTGCGCTCGCTGTCGACGCTCGCCTATGCCGACAAGAGCAGGGCCAAGTTCGCCCGCACGCAGCTCGTGTCGGCGCTCAAGATCCTCCAGAGCGGCGACATCGACGAAAGCCACCTGACAGGCTCCTGGGCCGGTGCCATGGGGCACACCCAGTTCATACCGACCAGCTACGAGGCCTATGCGGTGGACGCCGACGGCAACGGCAAGCGCGACATATGGAATTCGGTCCCCGATGCCCTGGCCACCGCGGCAAATCTCCTGCGCAAGAACGGCTGGCAGACCGGCAAGGCCTGGGGCTACGAGGTGACGCTGCCGGCAGGCCGGAAGTTTCCCGGCGGTTCGATGTCGCTGGCAAAGTGGCAGTCGATCGGCGTGGTTCGCGCCCGCAACAAGCCGTTCCCGAGCCCGTCGGACAATGCCGAGCTGAAGGTGCTGGACGGGCGCGAGGGACCGGCCTTCCTCATGACGAAGAATTTCTTCGTGCTGAAGCGCTACAACAATGCCGACAAGTACGCTCTCGCGGTCGGGCTGCTGGCCGACGAGATCGCCGGTTATGGAGGGTTGGTGCGCGACTGGAACAGGCCTTTCACGAAGCTCTCCTTCGAGGAGAAGCAGGAACTCCAGAAGCATCTCCTGACGCTCGGCTACTATGACGGCAAGATCGACGGCAAGATCGGCTCGGGCTCCCGATCGGCGATCGTCGCCGTCCAGCAGGCGCTGGGGCTCCAGCCGGACGGACATCCCAGCAAGGAAGTCCTGAGCCGGCTGAGACAACGCTGAGGCGGAAAGTACTGCGTTTGAAATCGTCGCTGCTGCGCAAATGGACGGGTTTCTGCCTTGCGCTCGCGATCCTCGCGGGCGCGGCAGCCGGTTTGGTGATCGCCGGGTCGTCTTCCCAAGCGCAGGCGCAGGAGCGGCCCAGGACCCTGTTCCAGCTCCTGTTTCCCAACCGGCGGGAAGAGAGCCGACCCGCGGTGAGGGAGCCGCAGCCGCGCAAGAAGCAGCGAAGTCCTTCGAAGCGCGTGACGCCGAAGGCTTCCAGCCCCGCACCGGCCGCGGCCAGTGCTCCCCCTCCGCAGGCCGACGTCGAGAAAGCCGAGGACGCGCGAACGCTGCTGATCGTCGGCGACTTCCTGGCCGGCGGCCTCGCCGAGGGCCTCGAGGCTGTATTCGAGAATGACCCGACAGTCCGGATCGTCGATCGGTCCAACGGTTCTTCGGGCTTCGTCCGCAATGATTTCTACGACTGGCCGGGAAACATCGGCGCCATCCTCGACGAGATGAAACCTGCCGCCGCGGTCGTCATGATCGGCTCCAACGATCGGCAGGCCATGAATATCGGCGGCTCCAGCGAGCCCGTCCGCTCTGACCGCTGGAACACGGAATACGAGGCTCGCGCGACGCTGTTCGCCTCCGCGTTCTCCACACGCGACATACCGCTCGTCTGGGTCGGGCTGCCGTCGTTCAAGTACAGCAAGATGTCATCGGACATGATCGCCTTCAACGACATCCACCGGCGCGCCGCGCAAGCCGCGTCCGGTGTCTTCGTCGACATCTGGGACGGCTTCGTCGACGAAAACGGCGCCTTCGTCACCAACGGTCCCGACATCAACGGCCAGCCGGTGCGGCTGCGGGCCAACGACGGCATCAACCTCACGCAGGCCGGCAAGCGCAAGATCGCCTTCTACGCCGAGAAGCCGCTCGCGCATATCCTCGAGGACGGATCGGCTGGCGCCTCGCCCGAGAAGGAGATCGGGGAGATGTTCGGGCCGCCAATCCCCGGCACCACGCCCGTGATCCAGCACACCACTCCGGTCTCGCTGACCGACCCCGAACTTGACGGAGGCGACGAACTGCTCGGGCTGGTCGTCGTCCCGAGACGCGACAATGCGCTCACCCCCGCGCAGAAGCTGGTGATCGAGGGACTGGCGCCGGATCCGCGCCCCGGACGCGTCGACGATTTCGGACGCTCCGGCCTGCCGGAAACCGTCGCGGCGGACGAGGACGGCCGCACGTCGGCGCTGCCCGAAGACAACGGGACAGG
>CATMOC010000016.1 GCA_950071955.1 uncultured Mesorhizobium sp.
TCGGGACGTCGACCGGCGAAGTGACCTCTGAACTCGGCATCGAATGACCGCGTCATGCTTTCGCCGCATAGGAATCGCATGCGTCACCGCTTGGACTTCCTATAGCCAGACAGGATCTATCGTATGATGACTGCCACGAGGCGCCTCACCTTCCCGGCACTCCTGGCCGCTTTCGTGATCGGCCTAGCCGGGATCTTCGCTGACACGCGAGGATATGCCAGCGAGATCAAGTACATCGTGAACGATGTGCCCGTCACGAGCTACGACATCGCGCGGCGCGCCGCTTTCCTGAAGCTGCAGCGCCGTTCCGGCAGCGCCTCCGATGCCATGATTGAGCAGGCCCTGCAGGTTTCCGAGATCAACCGCAGGCGTATCAAGATAGCGGACCAGCAGGTGGATGATGCCTATGCGCGCTTTGCCGCCGGCAACAAGCTCTCCGTCGCCCAGGTCGACCAGATCATGGCCCAGAGCGGTGTGACCAAAGCGCACTTCAAGGATTACATCCGCGCCCAGATGGGATGGAGCCAGGTGCTCGGTGCAAAGGTTCGGTCCGAAGCCCGGATCAGCGAACAGGACGCGGTTCAACGCATGCTTCAGCAGGGCGGAACAAAGCCGACTGCAACCGAATACCTGCTTCAGCAGGTCATTTTCGTCGTCCCTGCGTCCGAACGATCCGCGCAGCTTGGGAAACGCAAGCGCGAGGCCGAGGCCATGCGCGCGCGTTTCAACGGATGCGATACCACGCGGGAGTTCGCGAAAGGGCTGCTCGACGTGACCGTCCGCGACCTCGGCAAGGTGCTCGCGCCCGAGCTTCCGCCGGATTGGGCGGAGTCCATCAAATCCACGAAGACGGGCCAGGCGACGGCGGTTCGCGAGACCGATCGTGGCGTGGAATTCATCGGCATCTGCAGCGCGCGCGAAGTCTCCGACGATCGTGTCGCCCAGATGGTGTTCCAGAGCGAGATCGCCGGCGAGGAGAAGCCGTCCAAACTGTCCGAGGAGTATTTGGCGGAACTGCGCAAGAATGCGCGGATCATCCAGCGCTGACCAGTCGCCGCTGGCGCTGACCTGCGGCGATCCGGCCGGGATCGGGCCGGAGATCACGATAGCAGCGTGGCTGGCGAGGGAAGAGCGGCAGGTGCCGCCTTTCTACCTTCTGTCGGACCCGCACCTCATGGAAGCGCGCGCCCGGCGCATCGGCGCCTCGGTCTCCTTCGTCCCCTGCGCGCCGCAAGACGCATCGAGGATATTCCCCGAAGCGATTCCCGTCGTGCCCCTCCGGGCTTCGCTGGCTGACCGTCCGGGCGTCGCGGACAGCCGCGACGCGGCCGGCATTCTGGAAGCGATCGACCGGGCCGTCGCCGACGTGAGAGCAGGAATCGCGTCGGCGGTCGTGACGAACCCGATCGCGAAGAAGCCTCTCTACGAGGCCGGGTTCAAGTTTCCCGGCCACACCGAGTATCTCGCCCATCTCTGCGAGCAGGCGTCAGGCGCGCCGGTTCAGCCGGTCATGATGCTTGCTGGACCACAGCTGCGGGCAGTGCCGGTCACCATCCACATCGCGCTTGCCGATGTGCCGAAGACGCTCACCACCGATCTCATCGTCTCGACCGCCCGCATCGCCGCACACGATCTACGGTCCCGCTTCGGGATAGAGCGGCCTCGCCTGGCGATTGCCGGTCTCAATCCGCATGCGGGCGAGAACGGCGCGATGGGCTGCGAGGACGAGGCCGTCGTTCGGCCGGCGGTCAATCGGCTGCGTGCGGAAGGCATCGAGACATTCGGCCCCCTGCCCGCGGACACCATGTTCCACGCGCGAGCGCGGGAGACCTACGACGCCGCGATCTGCATGTATCACGACCAGGCCCTCATTCCGGCCAAGGCGCTGGCCTTCGACGAGACCGTGAACGTCACGTTGGGTCTGCCCTTCATCCGCACCTCGCCCGATCACGGAACCGCGTTCGACATCGCGGGAAAGGGCATCGCGCGGCCCGACAGCCTGATCGCGGCGCTGAAGATGGCGGCGGAGATGGCGCGGCGCCCGCGCAACGTCACGCTCGCATGAGTTCCGACGGGTTGCCGCCACTGCGCGACGTCATCACCCGGCATGGCCTGATGGCGAAAAAATCGCTCGGCCAGAACTTTCTCCTCGACCTCAACCTTACCGGCAAGGTCGCGCGCGCGGCGGGTAACTTGGAAGGGGCAACGGTGATCGAGGTCGGTCCGGGACCCGGCGGACTGACGCGGGCACTGCTGTCGCATGGCGCTAGCCGCGTCATCGCTGTCGAGCGCGACGAACGGTGCCTGGCGGCGCTGGCGGAGATCCAGGAGCGCTATCCCGGCAGGCTGGAAGTCCTGCACGGTGACGCGCTCAAGACCGATTTCCGCTCGCTCGCCGGAGGCGAGACCGTCAGGATCGTCGCCAATCTTCCCTACAACATCGGCACGGAATTGCTTGTCGGCTGGCTCACCACCGAGCCGTGGCCGCCCTTCTACGCGTCCATGACCCTGATGTTCCAGCGCGAGGTCGCCGAACGCATCGTCGCCGCACCGGGCAGCGGCAGCTACGGGCGGCTGGCGGTGCTGGCGGGCTGGCGGACGCAGGCCCGCATCGCCTTCGACCTACCTGCACAGGCCTTCACGCCGCCGCCCAAGGTCACATCCGCTGTGGTGCACCTAATTCCTCGGCTGGAGCCGCTCCCCTGCGAGGCAAGCAAGCTTGCGCGGGTCACGCAGGCTGCGTTCGGTCAACGCCGCAAGATGTTGCGGCAAAGCCTGAAGAGCCTCGGGGGCGAGGCTCTGCTGGAAAAGGTGGAGATCGACGGCACGCGACGGGCCGAAACACTGTCGGTCGAGGAGTTCGTCGCTCTGGCGAATGCGACCTGAGAGGCGCTACAGCTTCTCGTCGAGCAGCCCCGAGACGAACTCGAAGAGACCCGGCCGGCGGTCGCGCCTGAGACGCTCCGCTGCGACGATCGCCTTCACCGACGAGAACGCCGCGTCCAGATCGCTGTTGACGACGATGTAGTCGTATTCGCGCCAGTGCTCGATCTCCGACCGGGCATTGCTGAGCCGGGCAGCGATGACGGCCTCCTGGTCTTCGGCACGGCGGCGCAGCCGGTCCTTCAGCTCGCGCATCGACGGCGGCAGGATAAAGATGGAGACGATGTCGCCCCGCATGCGCTCACGCAACTGTTCGGCGCCCTGCCAGTCGATGTCGAACAGCATGTCGCGGCCTTCCGCGATCGCCCGTTCTGCCGGCTCACGCGGCGTCGCATAGAAATTGCCGTGGACTTCTGCCCATTCGAGCAACTCGTCATTGTCGCGAAGATACTCGAACTCGCGCTTGCCACGGAAATGATAGTGGACGCCGTCGATCTCGCTCGCCCTGCGCGGCCGTGTCGTGACGCTGACGGAAAGCTCAAACTCCTTGTCGCTCTCCAGCAGGTTGCGCGCGATTGTCGATTTCCCGGCTCCCGACGGGGAAGACAAGACGAGCATGAGGCCGCGGCGCCGAATGCTCTCGGCCGGTTTTCTCTCGACCATCGTCATCTACTCCAAGTTCTGCACCTGTTCGCGGAACTGATCGACGACCGCCTTCAGTTCCAGACCGATCGCGGTCAGCGCGGTGGCATTGGACTTGGAGCACAGGGTATTCGATTCGCGGTTGAATTCCTGTGAAAGAAAATCGAGCCGCCTGCCGATGGCGCCCCCCTTCGCGATCATCTCGCGCGCGAGGGCGATGTGCGCCTTGAGACGATCGATCTCTTCCCGGATGTCGGCCTTGGTCGCCAGGAGGGCCGCTTCCATGTGGAGCCGCGATTCATCCAGCGAAGATCCTGTCGCCTCCATCAGCATGCTCACCTGTGCTGCAATGCGGTCTCGGATGACCGCCGGCTCGCGCGAGGGATCGGCCTCGGCCTTCAGCGTCAGGTCTTCGATCGTCGCCAGATGCCCCAGCAGAATCTGCGCGAGCGCCGCGCCTTCGGCGAACCGCGCGCGCTCAAGATCGGCAAATCCGTCCGCGAGCGATTGAAGCACCGCGGCATCGACAGCCGCGCGCGCCGCTTCGTTCTGGACGAGATCGGGCACCTCCAGCACGCCACGCAACGCCAGCAGACCGTCGGCTGTCGCCGGCTGACATCCGAACCGTTCCTGAAGGTCGCGCGCCAGCTTTGCCGCCGTCTCCAGGAGTGCTTCGTTGAGGACGGGCTGCGCGGCGGTGCCTGTGCGCGAGACCGCAAGCGTGGCCTGGACGTTGCCGCGTGCGAAACGCTTCTGCGCGGCCTGTTTCACCGGCTGTTCAAGCCGTTCGAAACCCGGGGGCAGGCGCAGCCTGACCTCGAGCCCCTTGCCATTCACCGACCGGATTTCCCAGGAAATGGCCATGCCGTCGTGTTCCGCCCCGGCACGTGCGAACCCCGTCATGCTTTGAACGGCCATCGTGTCTCCCGCCCGAAATGCGTTCAGTCGCCGCTTCCCGCTTCCCCGGCGGCTGGCGCGACTGTCTCCTTTGACGTCCGCTCGAATTCGCGCCAGCGGGCGACGTTGCGGTTATGCTCGTCGAGCGTCTCGGCGAAGACATGGCCGCCGGTGCCGTCGGCAACGAAGTAGAGATCGTTCGTCTGCGACGGGTTGGCCACGGCTTCGAGCGAGGCTCTTCCCGGAGTGGCGATGGGCGTCGGAGGCAGGCCGTCGATCTGGTAGGTGTTGTAGGGTGTGTGGTTTTCGATATCGGACCTGTAGATGGGCCGGTCCGAGGGCTTCCCCTTGCCGCCGAAAAGACCATACACGATGGTCGGATCCGACTGCAGGCGCATGCCCTTCCTCAGCCTGTTGATGAAGACGGCGGCCACACGCGAACGCTCGTCGGGCTCTCCGGTCTCCTTCTCAACGATCGAGGCAAGCGTCACGAATTCGTTGATGTCCTTGATCGGCAATCCCTCGGCGCGGCGCTCCCAGATGCTCTCGACGAGCGCCTTCTGCTGGGCGACCAGCCTCTGGATGACCTCCTTGCGCGTGGTTCCGCGCGTAAAGCGCTGGGTATCGGCCACGATGCTGCCCTCGGGCGGCATTTCGTCGGGCATCTCGCCGGTCAGGGCCTCGTGCTCGGCAATCCGCTGGAAAGCCTGCTCGACGGTCAGACCCTCCGGAACCGTCAGCGAATACAGAACCGATCGTCCGCTCTTGAGGAGTTCCATGATGTCGCGCATCGAAGCGGTCGGCTTGATCTCGTACTCGCCGGCCTTGAGGCTCGCGTCGTTCCCGTAGGCCTGAACACCGTAGCGGAAGATGCGCGCGTCGCTGATCAGGCCGCGTCGTTCGAGCAGGGTCGCGATCTCCCCTACTCCCGAATTCGGCTGAATCATCACCACGTCGCCTGTCCGGGAAGGGCCCGGCGATTCGAACTCGCGCTTGCCGAAGTAGAGAAGCGCGCCGGCCGCCAACGTCAGCAGCACGATCGACGACATGACGAAGTTGAGGAAGACCACGAACTGGTTTCGCGATCCCCGCGACCGGCGCACGCGCCGTGGAGGTGGAGTTCCCATCTCGGGTCTCAGCGCCTCTGTGGCGGATTTGGGGACAATCGGTTTCGGAACATCGCTTCGTCTGCCAAACGTTGCATTGTCTTCGGTCGTCATCCTCGTCCCAAGGCTCCCTCGAACGGCGTTCGTCTCGTTGCAACCGCGAACGTCCAGTTTCCGTACTATCCCAGCACGGCAGTTTTTTGATCGGATACGCTCCGTCGGCAGGAGGCGGAATCACGACGTGATCACCGGAACACTATTGACGAATATGGCAAAATTCGCGGCTTGCGCCGGTCAGCCATCGTATCGCTGAAATACCAGAGATGCGTTCGTGCCGCCGAAGCCGAAGGAATTGGAAAGCGCGATGTCGATCCGGCGTTCGCGAGGCGTGTTCGGGACGAGGTCGATGGCGGTCTGCGCGGAAGGATTGTCGAGATTGATAGTAGCGGGCGCGATGTTGTCGCGGATGGCGAGCACGCAGAAGATGGCCTCCGCAGCACCGGCCGCACCAAGCAGATGACCGATCGACGACTTCGTCGACGACATCGAAATGCCGGGAGCGGCATCGCCGACCAGGCGTTCGACGGCGCCGAGTTCGATCGTATCGGCCATTGTCGACGTGCCGTGGGCGTTGATGTAGTCGACGTCCGACGGCGATATCCCTGCGCGTTTTAGCGCCGCCTTCATGCAGCGGTAGGCTCCATCGCCGTCCTCGGAGGGCGCGGTAATGTGGTAGGCGTCTCCACTGAGCCCGTAGCCGGTGACCTCGGCGTAGATCTTCGCACCGCGCGCCTTTGCGTGTTCGAGTTCCTCCAGAACGACGACCCCGGCGCCCTCGCCCATGACGAAACCGTCACGGTCCCGGTCGTAGGGACGCGACGCCTTCTCGGGCGTATCGTTGTAGGACGTCGAAAGGGCACGGCAGGCGGCGAAACCCGCAATCGACAGGCGGTTGATCGGCGCTTCGGTCCCGCCAGCCACCATTACGTCCGCGTCCCCGAGCCCTATCAGCCGCGCGGCATCGCCGATGGCATGAGCACCCGTGGAGCACGCTGTCACCACGGCGTGGTTGGGGCCCTTGAGTCCATGCCGGATCGAAACCTGACCCGAGACCAGATTGATGATGTTGCCGGGGATGAAGAAGGGGCTGATGCGGCGCGGGCCGCGCTCGTGAAGGATTAGGGCGTTCTCGGCTATCCCTTCGACACCGCCGATGCCGGAGCCGATCATCACGCCCGTGGCGCACCGATCGTCGTCCGTCTTCGGCTCCCAGCCGGAATCCCTCAGCGCCTCGTCCGCCGCGGCTATGCCGTAGATGATGAAGTCGCCGATCTTGCGCTGGTCCTTTGGCTCCAGCACGAGATCGGGATTGAAACTTCCGTCGCTTCCGTCTCCGCGCGGGATGACGTTGGCGATCTTGCAGGCAAGATCACCCGTCTCGAAGGTTTCGATCCGGCGCGCCGCGCTCTTCCCCGAAAGCAAATGCTTCCAGGAATGTTCGACGCCCGTTCCGAAGGGAGACAGGAGACCAAGACCAGTTACGACGACACGTCTCATGCGAAATCAGCCGGCGAGCGCCGAAGGCGCCCGGCGCTTCAGGCCGAAGCCTTCTCGATGAACTTCACGGCATCGCCGACCGTCAGGATGGTTTCCGCCGCATCGTCGGGGATTTCCACGCCGAACTCTTCCTCGAAGGCCATCACGAGTTCGACGGTATCGAGGCTGTCGGCGCCGAGATCGTCGATGAAGCTCGCCTGCTCGGTCACCTTGTCCGCGTCGACGCCAAGGTGCTCGACAACGATCTTCTTCACGCGTTCTGCCGTATCGCTCATTTCAAAACCCTCGACTTCGGTTCAAGTTGGTCTTCGTTAGCGGCAGGTCAACCGCTAATCAAGCTGAAAGATGGCACCGCTCCGGCCTGTCAACGGCGCATTCCGGTGCGACGGTTCGATGCTGGAAACCTGCCGCTGAGACGGAAACGACCGTCTCTTCGCTGGCTGGCGCCGCATATCACGAACCGTCGCCAGCCGCAAAGCGGTATTCCTCGCCCCGCAAAGCGTCGGCGGCGTCAGATCATCGCCATCCCACCGTTCACATGGAGCGTCTGGCCTGTCACGTAGGCCGCCTCGGCCGATGCCAGGTAGACCACCGCCGATGCGATCTCATCGCCCGTTCCCATCCGCTTCATGGGAATCATGCCCAGGATGGCGTCCTTCTGTTTGTCGTTGAGCTTCTCGGTCATCGCCGATTCGATGAAGCCCGGCGCAACGCAGTTCACCGTGACGTTGCGCGGGGCGATCTCCTGCGCGAGCGACTTGGAGAAGCCGATCATGCCGGCCTTGGAGGCGCAGTAGTTGGCCTGGCCGGGATTGCCGGTGACGCCGACCACGGAGGTGATGTTGATGATGCGGCCGAAACGGCGGCGCATCATCGGATGGGTCAGTTCGCGCGTCAGACGAAACACCGACGTCAGGTTCACCTCCAGGACCGAGTCCCAGTCCGCGTCGGACATCCGCACGAAAAGGCCGTCCTTGGTGATGCCGGCATTGTTGACGAGGGTGTCGATGCCTTCGAGCTCGGCCTCGGCCTTCTGTCCGAGCGCCTTCACCTCGTCGCGGTTCGAGAGGTTGGCGGGAAAGACCTTGACGCGATCACCGAGTTCGGCGGCGAGCGATTCGAGCTTCTCCTGCCTCGTTCCATGCAGGCCGACCGTCGCGCCCTGCCTGTGGAGAGCCCGTGCGATCGCTTCGCCGATACCGCCGGAAGCGCCGGTGACGAGGGCCTTTCGCCCGCTGAGATCAAACATCTTCATCTCCTTCGGTTTTCGCGCTGATCTTGCCGCACCCGGATGCGTCCGCTTCAGCCGAATGTCGCGAGCGCGGCTTCCACATCGGCCGGTGAGTTGATCGCCACAGCGTTCAGGTTCCGATCGATGCGTCGGGCGAGACCGCACAGCACCTTGCCGGCGCCGCCTTCAAATAGAGTGCCGACACCGTTCGCCGCCAGCCACTCCACCGTTTCCCGCCAGCGTACGCGGCCCGTCACCTGCTCGACCAAGCGGCGCCGGATCTCGTCGGGATCGGTGACCGGCGAGACCGTCACATTGGCAACGACCGGTACCGACGGTGCGTTCATGTCCACCTTCGACAGCGCCTCGCGCATCGCTTCGGCCGCCGGCTGCATCAGCGCTGAATGGAAAGGCGCGGAGACCGAAAGCAAGAGCGCGCGCTTGGCTCCCATTTCCGTGCACAGCCTCCCACCGTCCTCTACGGCGGCCTTCGTCCCCGAAATCACCAGCTGCCCGCCGCCATTGTCGTTGGCGATCTGGCAGACGCCGCCAGAGGCCTTCGCGCAGGCGTCCTCGACCTTCTCCTGTTCGAGGCCGATGATCGCCGCCATGGCACCTTCGCCCGCCGGAACGGCCGCCTGCATGGCGTTGCCGCGGATGCGCAGGAGCCGCGCGGTATCCGCAATCGAGAACACGCCCGCGGCGCACAGGGCCGAATACTCGCCAAGCGAATGGCCGGCGACGTGGGAGACCTTGTCCTTCAGCGAAAAGCCGCGCGCCTCCATGGCTCGGATCGCAGCCATGGAGACCGCCATCAACGCGGGCTGGGCGTTGGCCGTGAGGGTCAGCGTCTCTTCCGGACCGTCCCAGATGATGGCGGAAAGCTTCTCGCCGAGAGCCTCGTCGACTTCCTCGAAGACGCGGCGCGCCTCCGGAAAGGCGTCGGCCAGGTCCCTGCCCATTCCGACCGACTGGCTGCCCTGCCCGGGAAAGGTGAATGCGATGCTCATCGGGCGATCTCCCCGTCGTTCTTCTTGCCGGAGCCTGTGCGGCAGGACAGGCCGTCAAGTCAAGGCCGCGGCGCCGGGCGCAGCCTGTTGGAGTTCTTTACATCATGGGCGCATGTTGGTATGTTCTCCAACATGAAGGCGAAGCTTCTGATCCGTCAGCGGATTGAACTGTCGGATGTCGCGTTCGCCGAAATCGTCATCTGGCGCGTACCATCGCCCGTTCGTGGAAGTGCTCATGGATACAAGTACCGCATGGCGCTGGTCGTCGAGGGCGTCTGCCGCGTTCGCTATGACAATGAAGCTGGAAAGGGCGATCACAAGCATGTGGGAGACAGGCAAATGGTCTTCCCGTTCGAAGGTTTGGAAACGCTGCAGGAAGCATTCTGGCGGGACGTGGAGCAATGGCTGAATCGGAAATGAGTACCGTCGTCTTCGAGATTGCATCGCTCGACAGGGTGAAGAAGCGTGTGGCGGCCGCCTTTCGCGGCGAGCCGCAAGGGCAGTTCATTTCCTTCAACTCGGTCGAACTGTTCTCGTCGATCCTCACGCCCAAACGCTGGGAGATCATCAAGGCGATGACCGGTCAGGGACCGATGTCGATCCGCGAGGCGGCGCGGCGCGTCGGCCGCGACGTCAAGGCGGTACATGGAGACGTTCATGCTCTCATCAACGCCGGCGTCCTGAACCGGACCGAGGACGGCAAGGTCGTTTTCCCCTACGACGCCGTCCATGTGGACTTCACCATCACGAAGGCGGCCTGAACCGCCTCCGCGTCGACCCGTCCTGTCTCAGTTTGCCGGAAGCGCCGTCTCGACCAGCTTTGCCCAGTACGAACAGCCGACGGGGATAATCTCGTCGTTGAAGTCGTACGCGGGATGATGGACGTAGGGTCCGTCACCCTGGCCGAGATAGATGAAGGCGCCCGGCCGGGCTTCCAGCATGAACGCGAAGTCCTCGCCGCCCATCACCGGCGGCGTGTTGGTGTCGACCCGGTCGCCCGCGACCTGCCGCGCGCCACCGGCCGCGAACTCGGCCTGCCGCGCATGGTTCGAGAGGACCGGATAGTTGCGCTGGTAGTCCAGCGTCGCTTTCGCCCCGAAGGCGCGCGCCGTATGTTCCACGACCTCGCGCATGCGCTCCTCGAGCAGATCGCGCACCTCCGCCGACAGTGTCCGCGCCGTGCCGGTGAGCCGCGCCGTCTGCGGGATGACGTTGAAGGTGTCGCCCGCCTTGAAGGTGGTGACGGAGACCACCGCGGCCTCGACCGGATCGACATTGCGCGCCACCACCGACTGGAGCGCCGTCATGATGTGCGCACCGACCAGCGTCGTGTCGACGCAGCGCTGCGGGCGCGCCGCATGGCCGCCCACGCCCTCGATGTCGATGACGAACATGTCGGCCGCCGCCATCATCGAACCGCTTCGGATGGCGAAGGCCCCGGCCGGGAGGCCCGGCGCATTGTGCAGGCCGTAGACCTCGTCGATCGCGAAGCGATCCATCATGCCTTCATTGACCATCTCCCGGCCGCCGCCGCCGCCCTCCTCCGCGGGCTGGAAGATGACGACCGCCGTGCCGTCGAAATTTCGCGTCTCCGCCAGATACCGCGCGGCGCCCAGCAGCATGGCCGTATGGCCGTCATGGCCGCAGGCATGCATCGCTCCATCCGTCTTCGACTTGTAGGGACGGTCGACAATCTCCTGGATCGGCAGCGCATCCATGTCGGCGCGCAAGCCGATCGTGCGACCGCTGTCGCTCTTGCGGCCCTTGATGACGCCGACCACACCGGTGCGTCCGATGCCCGTTACGATCTCGTCGACGCCGAACTCTTTCAGCTTCTCCGCCACCAGCGCGGCCGTGCGATGCACCTCGAACTGCAGTTCCGGGTTGGCATGGATGTCGCGACGCCACTCGGTCACGTCCTTGTGGAATTCGGCGATGCGGTTGATGATCGGCATGTCCTGAGACTCCATTCTTTCCTGGTGCGGCCAATTTTGCCTGCCGGAGCACCGGCCGCAATGGGAAATCGACGATCATGGCCCGCTTCTGGCTCCCGATGGTATCCGGCGGCTTGCGGGCACGCGGCGAGCGACCCATCTAGGGCAGGCCGAACCACCAGCATCATCGGGATTTCATGGGCTTCTGGACAGACCTTCTGCTCGTTCTGCTCGGGATGGGGCTGCTGTTTGGAGGCGGAGAGTTCCTGGTTCGCGGCGCCGTTTCCGCCGCGCGCCGGTTCGGTGTTTCCGAACTCGTCATCGGCCTGACGATCGTCGGCTTCGCGACGTCGACGCCCGAACTGCTCGTTTCGGTCCAGGCCGCCCTGAAGGGCAGCCCGGAAATCGCCGTCGGCAATGTCGTCGGCTCGAATATCGTCAACATCCTTCTGATCGGCGGTTTCACGGCGCTCATCGCTTCGGTGGCAGCTCTCGGCGGCGACCTGAAGCGGGACCTGCGCGTGATGGTCGCCTCGTCGGCACTCGTCCTGCCGGCCGCCGCCTGGGGTGCGATCCCGCGCCTTGGCGGGCTGCTGCTCGTCGCCCTGCTCGCAGCCTACCTCTACGCCCACTACCGGGCGGCGCGAAACGCCTACGACAAGCCCGGTCCCGCCGATGATCTCGTGGCGCCGGACACGGTTGGGATGGAGCCGCTCTGGCGCAGCATCGCCCTCCTCATCGGCGGCATCCTCATGCTCTTTGCGGGCGCCAACTGGCTCGTCGACGGGGCGAGTTCGATCGCCCGCGCGGCGGGCATCTCGGACGCGGTCGTGGGGCTGACCGTCGTCGCCGTCGGAACCAGCCTGCCGGAACTCGCCACCTCCATCGTCGCCGCCTGGCGCGGGAGAACCGGCGTGGCGCTCGGCAACGTCGTCGGCTCCAACATCTTCAACGTGCTCGGTATTCTCGGCGCGACGGCAATCATCGCGCCGCTTCCGATCTCCGCCCGCTTTCTCTGGTTCGATGTGCCACTGATGATCGCGATTAGCATCGCCTTCGCCGTCATGCTGACCGCGGGCGAGCGGCTCGGGAAAGCCGCGGGCGCGGTCATGCTTGCAGGATACGCAGTCTACACCGTCGTATTGTTCGTCAGCCCGATGTGAATCCCGGGCCTTGCAAAGCACGCAGATTGCCGTATAAGCGCGACCACTCTGCCGGTCCCGACTGGGGGCTGAACGGAGGGCCCGTGCATTTCTCCAGGTTTTTCAGGGAAATCCGCGTGTGTGAAGGTGCAAGCCTTCCGCCTCCCGTGTCTCCGCTCTCGACCGTCTCATCGAATGCGCCTTTCTTCTCCGCGAACGCGGAAAGAGCTGTCGCAGAGGCTTTAGCCGTTGGGAACCGGACGAGCGAAACGAAGAAAGGCAAGAAAGCTCATGGCTCTGTACGAACATGTGTTTCTCGCCCGCCAGGATCTGTCCTCGCAGCAGGTCGACGGCCTTGTCGAACAGTACAAGGGTGTCATCCAAGCGAATGGCGGCAGTGTCGGTCGGGTCGAGAACTGGGGACTGAAGTCCCTCACCTACCGCATCAAGAAGAACCGCAAGGCCTATTACACGCTCATGGACATCACCGCCCCGGCGGCGGCGATCCAGGAAATGGAGCGCCAGATGGGCCTGTCGGAAGACATCCTGCGCTTCATGACGATCCGTGTCGAGAAGCATGAGGAAGGCGTTTCCGCAATGATGCAGAAGCGCGAAGAGCGCAGCGACCGCGGCGACCGCTTCGGCGACCGCCCGCGCTTCGGCGACCGTGACCGCGGCCCGCGCGGCGGCGGCGATCGTGACCGTGGCGGCGACCGCGACGATCGCGGCCCGCGCCGCCCCCGTGAACAGTCCGAGGGAGCTTCGCACTAATGGTCGACATCAACCAGATCCCGACGCGCCGGCCGTTCCATCGCCGCCGCAAGACCTGCCCGTTCTCCGGCGCCAATGCGCCGCGGATCGACTACAAGGACGTCCGTCTTCTGCAGCGCTACATTTCCGAGCGCGGCAAGATCGTCCCCTCGCGCATCACCGCGGTCAGCCAGAAGAAGCAGCGCGAACTCGCCCAGGCGATCAAGCGCGCGCGCTTCCTCGGCCTGCTGCCCTACGTGGTGAAGTGATCCGGCCGGCCGGGCGGCTCGACCGCCCGGCCTTCCGCCGCTTCGGGTGCGGCGCGAGATGGTCTTCAGAAATCCCGAGTTGGGCGCCATCGCCCTAACTGCCGCGACAGGCAGGACAGCGACATCGACGCACAGCGCGTCCGACACGGCTTCCTGACCTGTTCCCGAACCGATTTGGCCGCAATCCGGCCCGTGAAAGGACAAGACCAATGGAAGTCATTCTTCTCGAGCGCATCTCCCGCCTGGGCCAGATGGGCGATACCGTCAGGGTGAAGGACGGGTTCGCGCGCAATTTCCTGCTTCCGCAGGGCAAGGCGCTGCGCGCCAACGAAAACAACAAGAAGAAGTTCGAAGGCCAGCGCGCGCAGCTCGAAGCGCGCAACCTGGAGCGCAAGTCGGAGGCGCAGTCGGTCTCCGAGAAGCTCGACGGCATGTCCTTCGTCGTCGTACGCTCGGCCGGCGAGACGGGCCAGCTCTACGGTTCCGTCTCCCCGCGCGACATTTCCGAACTGCTGACGGCCGAAGGTTTCTCGGTCAACCGCAACCAGGTCGAGCTCAACAATCCGATCAAGTCGATTGGCCTCACCAACGTCGTCATCGCACTTCATCCGGAGGTCGAGGTGACGATCACGCTCAACGTCGCGCGCTCCGCCGACGAGGCCGAACGTCAGGCGGCCGGCGAGAAGCTGGACTCCCTGGAAGCGATCTACGGCGAGGACATCAACGAGAACGCACGTCCCGATGCATTCTTCGATCCCAACGAGGAGGGTTTCGAAGAAGAAGAAAACGCCTGATCCACCCGGATCATCCGAACAGGCTCAATACCCGGGCGGAAACGTCCGGGTATTTTTTTGCTTGAAGGAACATGCCGAGCAGTTGCATGTTTCGGGATCGCTCCGGAAAGTGACCATCGGGGCGAGAGGAGCTTGTTCAGTAAGGGGTGTGTGTCGATGAACATTCTCTTGCGCAACGTGATGGAGCGACTGGTTCGCACCGGAAATCTCGCCATCGTCGATCCTGGTGGCTCGACCCATACGTTCGGTGACGGAACGGGCCCACGGATCACAATCGCCATCCGCACACAGCATGCCGAACGCGCGATCGGATTCGATCCCATGCTCGCCGTCCCCGAAACCTACATGGACGGCGAAGTGGACGTGGTCGAAGGCGACCTGATCGATCTTTTGCGGATCGCTTATCAGAACATGGGCTCGAGCGGGCTCGACGTGGCATGGACGCGAGCCCTCGAAAGCGCCCGCAGTGCCTTCCGCCGTTTCCAGCAGATCAACACCACCGTGCGCGCCAAGCGCAACGTGGCTCGGCATTACGACCTTTCGCCGGAACTCTACCGGCTCTTCCTCGACAACGACATGCAGTACTCCTGCGCCTATTTCGAGAGCCCTGACGTGACACTCGAGGAGGCGCAGCTCGCCAAGAAGCGGCACATCGCGGCCAAGCTGGACCTGAGACCGGGGCAGACCGTCCTCGACATAGGCTGCGGCTTCGGGGGCCTGAGCCTCTATCTCGCCCGCAATTTCGACGTCGACGTCGTCGGCATCACGCTCTCGGAGGAACAGCACGCGATCGCCACCGAGCGCGCTCATGCCGAAGGTCTCGACGCGCACGTGCATTTCGAACTGCGCGATTACCGCGACCTCTCGGAGCGTTTCGACCGCATCGTGTCGGTGGGGATGTTCGAGCACGTCGGCGTCAACCACTACCGAACGTTTTTCGACAAGTGCGCCACCCTCCTCAAACCCGACGGCGTGATGCTCCTGCATTCGATCGGCCGGTTCGGCCCTCCGACCGCCACCAACGCTTTCATCCGCAAGCACATCTTCCCGGGCGGATACATTCCCGCGCTGTCGGAAGTGCTGCCTTCGGTCGAGCGTGCCGGTCTGATGACGGGCGACATCGAGATCCTGAGGCTGCATTATGCAGAGACGCTCACGCACTGGCGGCAGCGGTTCCTGGCCAACCGTGAACGCATCAAGTCGATCTACGACGAGCGCTTCTGCCGCATGTGGGAGTTCTACCTCGTCGGATCGGAAGCTGCCTTCCGCTGGCAGGACTTGATGGTGTTCCAGATCCAGTTGACACGCAGCAATTCGGTCCTTCCGATTACCCGCCAATACATGCTGGAGACGGAAAAGGGGTTGGCCGAACACGAAGCCGCCGAGCCCGGCCATCTGCCGGAAAAGTCGTCGCACAGCCGCATGTCGGAGCCCGGCGAATAGAAGGTCATACGCTAGACTTCTTCTGCTTCCGTCTTCGGCGCCGAAGGAAAACCACCGTCAGCCGTGTCTGGAAAGCCGAAGCGTGTCTCGCTCCGGCTTTCCCGTTTCGTTCGCATCCGAGAGTCGGCTAGACTGTCCCGTCTCGGGATCGATTCGCGTCAACCGACATTTCATCCTCTCGAGCCCGGGCTGTGGAGAAGTGTGAATCACGGGCGGTGAGGTGCATTCGCGCCCCATCGTTCGGCGACTTCTGATACCCGGTTGGCGGACAGGGAATCGACGGGAAAGAAATGGCAGAAGCAGTCCGCAAGCTCGCCGTGGCGGAAACGCCGCTCTATCGCGAAGCGCCGAACAACATCGAGGCCGAGCAGGCGCTTCTGGGCGCCATCCTGGTCAACAACGACGCTTTCTACCGCGTCTCCGATTTCCTGCTGCCGGACCATTTCTTCGAGCCGGTGCA